>CABSBK010000165.1 GCA_902475865.1 uncultured Collinsella sp. | reverse complement strand
AGGATTGACTCGATAACCATGAATGGAGTGAAATAGATGACTGATGAAGTGACTGATTTCGACCATAACGATGCTGCGATGCAGGACTTCGATGCATTGAGCGAGCTCGATAGTCTGTTTGAAGAGGACGAGCGACTGAAGCAAGCTGAGAACAATGTTTTGACTCAAAATCTCTCAGGCTTTGCAAACTGCTTTCCCGATTGGGATTTGCATCCGCCGGTAGCGTAGAAAAGCGCTTGAAACACAAGCTGCGACCATTTGGAAACATCGATGTTTCTGCGGGCTAGAAGCCATGGGGCTTTTGGCCCGCTGGCTTTCATATGCCGGTCGGCGGCATAGGGCATCAACCGTATTCTAGGTTCTTGGACGCCAGGCCGACTCGCTTCGGATCGGGCGCTACACCAACTTTCTCGACACTACCTGGGAACGGCAATGGTGCAGCTCAACACGCGAATCGATCCTATGCTCAAGGCTGGTGGCGATGCAGTCCTGACTCGTAATGGACTGGGGCCGAGTGATGCCATTCGCGCGCTTTGGGCCTATCTTGTCGAGCATCAAGCGTTGCCGGGATTTATGCTGGCGGATAAGCGTGAGCTGCCCCGCGCGAAGAGCCTTGCCGAGCAGGGGCGTGGGCTAGCTTTTTCCTCGTTGGGGCTAAGCGCTTCGGATTTTGCGCCAGCTGAATCGTCTGCGGAAGACTGGGATGTCGTACGGGATGATATGTATGATGCGATGATTGCCGACATCGAGGCGAATTGCCGATGATTGAGGCGAATCATCTCTTGGTAGATACGAACGTTTGGCTCGATTATTACCTGCAAGAGGGGGCGTTCGTCGAAGCGAAAAGATTGGTTGAACTGGCCGAGGCAGGAAAGATCGACCTTCTGTATGCGCCAACGACGGCAAAGGATGTATTCTATCTTTTGCCTCGGCGTTTAGCCCGGCGGAACGTGAATGGGATGAACGTGTCGTTTGCCTCGGCGTCATGGGCCTGCATTGAGCACATGATGCAGGTGGCAACCGCCTCTCCGCTTTCGTTGGCAGAGTGCGAGATGGCGCGCATGCTTGGCAAGCGCATGCCGGATCTTGAAGATAACCTCATCGTCGCTTCGGGCGAGACAGCAGACGTTGACTACGTAGTCACGAGCGACCGGAGCATGCTGGAGGCGATGCCCGAGGTGTGCTTGACACCCGCTCGCGCACTCGAGATGATCGGGGTCCTAGGCTAACCTTGCATACTCCGTTTCGCTATCATATTGAGCATTGTGGCCCTCATGCAACTTTGGAGGACGGTATGGCGGATAACGAAGCGCTGTTTACGCCTGAGCTGGTGTTTTATGATTGGGAGTGTGCGACGCCGGATGAGGTGTTTGCGCGGCTCGAGGGTGAGCTTGCCCCGCGCGGCTACATTGCGTCCGGTTGGCTCGATGCCGTCCGCACGCGCGAGGACGCCTATCCCACGGGTCTCGCTATGCCGGCGGCCAACATCGCCATCCCACATACCGATCCGGGATTTGTGGCCAAGCCCTATATCGCGGTGGTGAAGCCCGCCGCACCTGTGACGTTCAACGCGATGGCGGGCATGGGCGCCCCGGTGCCGTCGCAGATCATCATCAATCTGGGCATTGCCGAGCCGGGCGGCCAGGTTGAGGCCCTGCAGGCGCTTATGAATATCTTTATGGATGCCGACGCTGCAGCCGATGTACTCGGCCAGACCACGCCCCAAGGCATGGTCGACGCCATCCGTCGCCACTTCTAAGGTGGAGCTAAGCCGGCACTTGGGGACTGTCCCTAACTGCCGGCAGAAAAGGAACGTCCCTAACTGCCAACTGCCAGACCTGTCCCCTTTGCACCAAAATGGTGCAGATTAACCCGTCCCCCATGCACCAGGTGTGCCGCGGGGGCTGCGTTGTGACACAATGGCGTTTGTTCGATTCGTGATGCGAAAGGCCAAACATGGCAAACAAGAAAAAGAACCCCGAGGCCGCGCCGACGCCCGAGCAGCGGTCCCGCGCCGCCTCCAGCTCTCGTAAGAAGCAGCGCAAGACCTATGTGTCCAAGACCGTCAAGATTGTCCTGGTGGTCATCGGCGTGCTGGCGATGCTGCTTTCCGTCTCGGCCATGGCGTGCTCCGGCCTGATGTCGCAGACCGAAAGTGCCAGCTCGGGCTATAAGCTTACTGGTGGCGTGGCTGCTACCATCAACGGCACCAACCTCACCGAGGACACCGTGACCAAGCAGATCATGAGCATGCGCACGTCCTACGGCTACACCAAGGACAAGGACTGGGCACAGTACCTGGTCGACAACGACCTCACACCCAAGAAGTACCGCAAGCAGCTCATCGACTCCTACGCGCAGCAGATTCTGCTTCAGCAGGCGCAGAAGGAAAACGGCGTGACGGTGTCGGACAAGGAGGTCGAGAAGGCTTGGAAGGACGCGTGCAAGAGCGCGGGCGGCGCCAAGACCTTTAAGAAGACGCTTAAGACCTACGGCTACACCGAGGACACCTACAAGGATTCGCTCAAGGAGAGCCTGGCGCAGCAGAAGCTCAAGGATGCCGTGGCACCCACCAGCAAGCCCAAGGACAGCGAGATTGTCGATTACATCAATGAGAACCTGTCCAACTACAACGATGCCCGTCGTTCGTCGAATATCCTGATCAAGGTCGATTCCGACGCATCCGACGAGGACAAGGCTGCCGCCAAGGCCAAGGCGCAGGAGTGCCTGGACAAGATCAACTCCGGCGAGCTGAGCTTTGAGGATGCCGTGGAGCAGTATTCCGACGACACCGGCTCCAAGGAGAAGAAGGGCGATGTGGGCTGGGACAAGCTCACCACCTTCGTCGACAGCTACCAGGCGGCGCTCGAGGGACTCAATAAGGGCGATGTGAGCGACGTCGTCGAGTCGACCTACGGTTATCACATCATCAAGTGCACCGACTACTTCCATGTCGATAATCAGGTCGATGACATTAAGCAGGTGCCCAAGGACATCAAGAAGTACGTCTCCAACGTGGTGAAGACGCAGGCGGCAAGCACCGCGTACAGCGAGTGGCTGGAGCAGTACAAGAAGGACGCCGACATCACCGTTAACCCCATGCCCAAGGACGTGCCGTACAACGTCAGCCTGAAGGGCGTCACCAAGAGTTCGACCGACGATTCGTCGACGACTGAGTAATCATGGAGCGGCGCTCGTGCGGGTGCCGCCCACGCTATTGAGGAGGATTTGCAGATGACCAACGAAGAGCTGCAGAAAGAAATGATCGCGGCCATGAAGGCCAAGGACAAGGTTCGCCTGTCTATCATTCGCCAGGTCAAGGCCGAGGTGAAGAATATCGAGGTCAACGAGCGTCGCGATGTGACCGAGGAAGACGTCAACAGCATGATTAAGCGTCTGATTAAGCAGACGAGCGAGACGCTGGAGATGTCCATTAAGGCCGGTACCGACCAAGAGCGTACCGACAACCTGACCGAGCAGGTCAAGATTCTGGAGAGCCTGCTGCCCGCGCAGGTTTCGGGCGAGGAGCTCGAGGCCCTGATCGAGCAGGTTATCGCCGAGCTGGGCGCGACCTCTAAGAAGCAGATGGGCCAGGTTATGGGCGCACTCGGCAAGGCCACCGGCGGCAACTTCGATAAGCCGGCAGCAGCAAAGATCGTCGGCGCCAAACTCGCGTAATTTG
>CABSBK010000164.1 GCA_902475865.1 uncultured Collinsella sp. | reverse complement strand
CGAGTCGCTGTGGCGAGTGTGCCGTTGACAACGCCAGCCTCGGGCATACCGGTTTACTCCGCGTCGGCCTCGTCGTCCGAGAACAGGTCCAGACGGCTCACGAACAGGCCCTCCTTGCCCTCGCGCGCGGTAATGACCACGCGGGCGATAGCGAGCGAGATCTCGTAGAGCGAAAGCAGGGCACCGTACATAAGGCCCAGGGTGACGGGCGAGCCGTCGGGCGTGATCACAGCCGAACCCACGAGCAGGCCCACGTACACGTAACGCCAGGCGCTGCGGAAGGCCGCGTAGGACACGATGTGGAAAACAGACAGGTAGAAGATGATGAGCGGCAGCTCAAACGCCACACCAAAGCCGATCATAAAGAGCAGCTCCATGTTGACGTAGTTCTCCAGGTCGGGCAGCGCGGTTGCGACGGCCGAGGTCTCGCCGATGAGCCACTCAAAGCCTGCCGGGATGATGATGAAGTAGCAGAAGATGGCACCCAGGAAGAACAGCACCGTCGAGGCGAGCACCGTGGGCACGACCCACGTGCGCTCGTTGGGGCGAAGCGCCGGCAGGAAGAACGCCAGGATCTGCCAGATGATCATGGGCGTGCACATGACCACGGCCATCTTGATGGCCAGCGAGAAGCGCAGGCCAAAGCCGCCGAGCGTGGTAGTGATGTAGAACTTACCGTCCGGCACAAAGGAGCGGATGGGGTCTTCCAGAATGTCGAGCACCACGGGCGTGGCGAAATACAGCACAATAGCGGCGGCAAACACCGACACGACCACGATGGTCAGACGGCGACGGAGCTCTCCCAGGTGATCGAAGAGCGGCATGCGCGCAGGTCCGATAGGCATTACTCATCGCCTCCCTTCGGGGCGTCGGCGGCAGCGGCTTCGTCCTCGGCCTCGAGCTCGCGAGCGAGCTGGTCGACGACGGCTTTGCGCTTGCGAGGACGACGGGCGTAGAGGTCAGCCGTCGTGGGCTCTGCCGGCTCGGGCTCGGGCTCCGGCTCGGCAACAGGCTCGGGCTCGACGGCAGCAGCGGCGGGCTCGGCGCCCTCGGTCGCAGGCTCCTCGGAAACATTCTCGCCCTCAGCAGCACCCTCGCTTGCGGCCTTCTCGGCAGCAAGACGGGCGCGACGCTCGGCAAAGGTCTCCTTCTTGGCGGGCGCTGCCGTCTCGGCGGCATCCTCGTCCGCATCGGAATCGTCGTCGGTCGCAGCAGCCTTCTTGGGCTTGACCGGAGCCGAAGCAGCCTCGCTCACCGGATCGATAATCTCGGACTGAACAACGGCCGTCATTTTTTCCTGCGTCTCGCGGAACTGACGGATGGCACGGCCGATCGTGCGGCCCATCTGCGGGAGCTTATCCGGGCCAAACAGCAAAAAGCCGAAGACCACGATGATCGCGAGCTCACCCTCTCCAATACCAAACACACATACCTCCAAGGCTCGATGTGAGTCGAGCCCGCACCGCGCCATTCGGCCGGAACTCGTCTATTCATTCGGTCAAGTATAGCGCCCGGACGCCAAAACGTCCGAGCGCATCACAAACATATGCCAAACGGCACGCCCTTTTGGGGGCAAAGATTATGCAGCGGTGATCGAAATCTCCTGGTCGACACCCAACAGCTGAACCACGCGCATCACCGGAGGCTGCACATTGGTGCAGCTAAAGCGCTTGCCGTGATCGACCGCGTGGTGTGCAGCGCCCACGAGCACGCCGATGCCCGTCGAATCGATATAGCTCACCCGGGCAAAATCGAGCTCAACGGCCTCAGTGGGCTGCTCGAGCGCCAGGTCGATGGCATTGCGAAGGCTATCGGCGTTAGAGATATCGATCTCGCCGGTTACCTTAATGGTGTAGAGCTCTGGCGTGGGGTTGGTGGAAATACCCAAATCCATGTATACGCTCCTTTACGTATCGAAAGTGCGGATGGTACGGGAAGCCGTGCGTTAGGCGCGCTCGGCACGCGCAAGCTCGGCAGCGACAAGCTTAACAGCCAGCACCAGCACATCGAGCGCGGCCTCCAGGTCCTCGACCGTGGGATAGCTCGGCGCGATGCGGATGTTGGTGTCGCGCGGGTCCTTGCCATAGGGCCAGGTAGCACCGGCTGGCGTGAGCTTGACGCCCAGGTCGGCGCAAAGCGCGGCGACCTTCTGGGCCGAGCCCTCGGGACCATCGAAGCTTACAAAGTAGCCACCGCGGGGGTGCGTCCAGGTGGCGCAGCCCGTGTCGCCCAAGCCCTCGGTGAGCTTGCGCTCGACGGCCTCAAAGCGCGGACGCAGGAACTCGGCATGCTTTTTCATGTGCTCCTTGACCGCCTCGATGGTGGGAAGGAAGCGCACGTGACGCAGTTGGTTGAGCTTGTCGGCGCTGATGAGACCGGCCTTTAGGCGCTTGGAGAACTCGGCGATGACCGCGGGGCTCGCACCGATAAAGCCGATGCCGGCGCCCGGGAAGGTGATCTTGGACGTCGAGGCAAAGGCCACCACGCGGTCCTCGGTGCCCGCCGCGCGAGCGAGGTCAAAGATGTTTGCGAGCTCATCGGTCTCGTCGTACAGGTCGTGCACGCAGTAGGCGTTGTCCCAGAAGATGCGGAAATCGGGCGCGGCCGTGGGCATCTCGACCAGGCGACGCACGGTGTCCTCGCTAAAGGTGATGCCCGTAGGGTTTGAATACTTGGGCACGCACCAGATGCCCTTGATGGAGTCGTCGGCGGCAACCAGGCGCTCGACCTCGTCCATGTCGGGGCCGTTGTCGGTCATCGCGACGGGAACGTTCTCGATACCCAGATCGGCGGTGATGCCAAAGTGGCGGTCGTAGCCGGGAACAGGGCACAGGAACTTGACCTTCTTGCCGTCATGCGCGGCCTCGTAAGCCTCCCAGGGCTCGCTGCCGCACGAGCCGCAGCGCCAAAACATGCCGGCAATATCGTGCTCGATCAGCAGGCTCGACGAACCCAGTACGAGCGTCTGCTCGGCGGGGCAACCCAGGAACTCCCCCGCTAGCTTGCGCGCCGAGGGAATGCCCTCAAAGCAGCCGTAGTTGGAGCAGTCGACATTGCCGTCGTGCAGATCGGCATCGGCATTGAGGATATCGAGCATGGGTCGAGAGATGTCCACCTGGGAGGGCGACGGCTTGCCGCGGGCCATGTCGAGCGCCAGGCCCTTGGCCTTGACCTCGGCGACCTCGGCTTTGAGTGCCTCGATGGCGGCATCGAGTTCGGTGGTTTCCATCTTCTGGTAGATCGTCTGCATGGGTGCGACCTTTCGCGAAGCGGTACGTTGCAGTTCGTCTAAGTATAGACCGCCACCGCCGCAACGGTATGAAGCCGTGATAGATTAAGTCCATCGCAATAAATTACGAATCGCCGCGCCCGCCGGCGTGGGGCGCCCAAGGAGGCACTATGGAGTACGGATCGTTCCAGGCCGAGGAATTCGGCGACCTGCAGCGCCTGGTCGACGGACTGTTTTACGACCGCCACGCCATCGACCGCCTGGATCTGATCGTACAGGCCGAAATCTTGGACCTAGCACCCGATCTCATGGAAATCGTCAACCTGCTACCGCCCGGCTATTATGACCGCCAGTCACTTTGCGACCAGCTCAACTCCGCCTTGGCCGCCCACGGCTGGGGCGCCGTCTACGGCACCGTGGAATAAACCTAGTCACTTAAGAACGTCCCCAATGACTAAAACGCCGCTTGTG
>CABSBK010000163.1 GCA_902475865.1 uncultured Collinsella sp. | reverse complement strand
ACTTCATTAAGCAACGGCTCTGCCCAGCTCTCTACAACTTGGGCTGCCGTCGGCACCATTTTACCCTCCTGACGAGGAATTCGTCCATATTTCAAAAATCAAATCCTGTTCGCGCGTGGGCGTAAACTTTTAGTTGGGCAAATCCGGCAGATTGGAGCTTGAAACATGAGGGATATGCACCTCATGTCGCTCATAAAACGTCTCCTGACCTCGAAGGAGAACGTTTTTTAGCGACAGAAGGAGACATAAATATGATCTGGTTTACCAGCGACACCCACTTCGGGCATGAGAACGTGCTGAGGTTCACCGACCGCCCGTGGGAGACGATTTGGCAGATGAACGACGCCATCGTCGACAGCATCAACGGCAGGGTCGCCGCGGACGACGAACTCTACATCCTGGGTGATTTCTCATTCAAGATGACCGCCCAAGACGCCTACGGGCTTCGCAAGCGGATCGCCTGCAGACGCATCCACCTCGTCCCGGGAAACCACGACAAGGACTGGACCCAGCCGGCGGTCGCAGGCGCCTTCACCGTGGAGCCGCCGGTCTGCGTGCTCAAGATCGACGGGCAGAAGATCGTCCTGAGCCATTACCCCATGGCCGACTGGCAGGGCATGAACCATGGATCGTGGCACCTCCACGGGCACATCCACAGCAGCGGCGGCGCGTACAACGAGTTCAACCGCAAGCAGGGCCTTCTGCGCTACGACGTCGGTTGCGATGCCAACAGGCACTCCCCGGTGAGCCTCGACGAGCTGAGGGAATGGTTCGCCGGAGTCGACGAGCCGTGCGGCCGGGTGAAATGGCCCTGGTGGGTCAACGAGACCGGCGACAGGCAGATCGAGCGCGAGCTGGCGGCGTACAAGAGGGAAGAGGTGATTCGATGACGGTCTATGTGACGGGCGACATCCACAGTGGGCTCGACATGCAAAAGCTCCGCGACTGGGAGCTCGGCGATAGTCTTACCAGCGACGACTATCTCATCGTTGCCGGTGACTTTGGCTTTCCGTGGGACTTTTCTGCCGAGGAATGCGCCGACATCGCTTGGCTGGAGTCGCGCCCCTACACGGCACTGTTCGTCGACGGCAACCACGAGCGCTTCGATCACTGGGAGGAGCGCCCCATGGAGCCGTGGCACGGCGGGCTGACGCAGCGCCTGTCGGACACCTCGCCCATTCGGCGCCTGACGCGCGGCGAGGTCTTTGAGCTCGACGGCTCGACAGTCTTCACCATGGGCGGTGCCACGAGCGTGGACAGGGAATACCGCGTTCCGTATTCCAGCTGGTGGCCTCAGGAGCTCCCGGACGAGCGCGAATTCGATGCCGCGCGGGCAAAGCTCGACGAGGTCGGCTGGAAGGTCGACTGCGTCATCACCCATACCTGTGCCACGCGCATGCTCTCGCCGACGCTCTATCCGGACCCGGGCTGGGAACGCCCCGATGTGGACCGGCTGACCGGATTCCTCGACGAGCTCGAGGACCGCCTGGACTACAAGCGCTGGTATTACGGCCATTTTCACCGAGACGGCAACCCGGACGAACGTCATACCGTGCTGTACGACCGGATCGTGAGGCTCGGGGACAAACTCCTGCCGTGGGGTGCGTACTGATGGCTATCTATGTGACAGGAGACGTGCACGGCAGGGCCGAGTACGGGGCCAGCAGGTTCGCCTTCAGGTCTTGGTCGCTGGGCCGGACTCTGACGAGCGACGACGCGGTGATCGTGGCCGGCGACTTCGGCTTTGTCTGGGACGGCTCGAATGCTGAGAGGTATTGGCTCGACTGGTTCGAGTCCAAACCGTGGACCACGTGCTTCGTCGACGGAAACCATGAGAACCATCACGCCTTGGCCAATCTGCCGGTACGGGAGTGGAACGATGGGCTCGTCCATGAGGTGCGACCGCGCGTGCTGCACCTGATGCGCGGAGAGGTGTTCGATATCGACGGGCTCACAGTCCTTGCCATGGGCGGCGCCGCGAGCAACGACAGGCAGTATCGCAGGGAGGGGAGGAGCTGGTGGCCCGAGGAGATGCCGAGCGAGGAGGAAATGGACCACTGCCGCGCCTCGCTCAACCGCGTAGGCTGGAGGGTCGACTACGTGATGAGTCACGAGGCTCCGGCTGCCCTTGCTGAGGGGCTGTGTCGCGAGCGTGGACGCGAGTATCTGGACGACCGGCTGCAACGATTCCTTGGCGAGCTCGACGGGCGACTCGGCTGCCGCGCCTGGTTCTTCGGCCACTACCACGGCGACGAGTGGCGTGACGTCAGGCATCGCCTTATCTACCGAGACATCGTGCCGATTGAGGATGCCGTGCCCGGTTCTAGGAACCTTCTGGAAGCGCTCTAGAAGATTGCTAGAAATCAGCCGCCTGATAGGAGAAGCGCAGGGCTACTCGCCCTTCATCTGGGTCATGACCTTGGCCTCGGCCACGGCCGCCCGCTGCTCGGAGGCGGCGAGGCGGTCCTTGAGGGCGGCGATCTCGGCCATCAGGTCGCGCTGGGCCAGGAGTGTGTCGGCTTGGGCTTTCAGTGCAGCGTCACGCTCGCCGCGCAGCCGCTCGATCTCATCGACCATGGCCTCAGCCTCGGCATGGAGTTGGACAACCTGCCTGCCGAGGCCCTTAGCACGGGAGAGGTACCTGATGCTCGCGGCGTGGAGCTCGTTGTTCTCGAGTTCGAGGTTCGCGGTATCGAGTTCGAACTTCTCCTCTATAAAGGCAATCCGCTCATTGCAGTCGGCCTCAATCTTTTCATTCCGATCCGTCGCCTCGGCGAGCTTGCGGCTGAATTCATCCACCTGGGCCATGAGCAGTGCGTTCTCGGTCCTGAGGTCGGCGGTCTCGCGCAGCAGCTTCTCCCGCCACCTCGCCTCGATTCGCTCGGCAGCCTCATCGAGGACGGACTTCATACCGTAACCGTAGATCTCCCTGATTTTTCTCTCGTCTGTCATCGTGCGACATTCCAATCAACAATGGGCATGGCTCCGCAACGCCGTACGGCTGGGAACAAATACGCGGCCGCTGTTGATTTGTAGTCGTCCTGCGATCGGTGAGTTCTAAAAAGGCGTCTCAAGTCATGCGTTCACACAGGTTTTCGATTGGAGAAATACCGCACGTTTTCATGATATCACGTGCCTTAAAGACCATGAATGGACGGCCATATCGATTCGTTGAAAATGACACCTACGACGTGTTGGTGGCGGGAGAGTGATGGCGTTAAAGATGTCGAGAATGATTATGGGATTGTTTTAGATGCGGGCATGAAAAAGGGTCGAATCGAAGTGTCTGGCCGGACGCCAATTGTCCGGGAACTGTTTCGATTCGACCGTGTTTCATTTTACATCCGCGGCATGCTCTTATAGACGCCCAGCGATTACCGACCTTCACGACCTCGATAGTCGGGCTATGGACTTAAGATTTCTTGGGCTCCCAGCCGTTTTCGATTGCGGCGGGGTAGACTGCGGCGTAATTAAGCATCCAGCTGCCATCGCCCGCTTTTTGAATAAACCCCTTATCCGTCAAAGAGGTATAGGCCCGGGAGATCGTGTTCTTACTTAGGTGGTAGCGCTCCTCAATCCATTTGCTTTTTGCGTAAAAGCCCATGGCTCGTTTGTTTTTGGAAGGATTTCCAAGCTTCCATACTAGGCCGAGGATGAGGCGCTCGGCAGCGACAGTGGTGGCACAACACGCCCAGTCGGGCACCG
>CABSBK010000162.1 GCA_902475865.1 uncultured Collinsella sp. | reverse complement strand
TTGGCCGATATGGGGCCGTCTGTTGATTGGGGACAGACTTAAATGAGCGTTTTCACGCATTTAAGTCTGTCCCCAATCAACATTTGTCCCCAATCAACATTGCTGCGGCGCTTTGCTCGGCTAAAGCGTACAATAGCGCCTATGCGAAAGGGGAACAGATGATCAACGAAACCATGTTTGCTCGCGGTGCGGAAAGCTCTATCATCCGCGAGATCTTTAGCTATGGTCTTGAGCGCAAGGCACAGATCGGTGCAGAAAACGTGTTCGATTTCTCGCTGGGCAACCCGAGTGTTCCGGCGCCTGCTGCCGTGGCTGAATCCATTAAGAAGGCCCTGGAGCTGCCGAGCGACCAGCTGCACGGCTACACGCCCGCACCGGGCCTGCCGCAATGTCGAGCAGCCGTCGCCGAATCGCTCAACCGCCGCTTTGGCACGAGCTATGAGGGCAAGGATGTCTTTATGACGGTAGGTGCGGCGGCCTCGCTCACCTGCACGCTCAACGCCGTTACCAATCCGGGTGACGAGGTCATCGTTATCGCCCCGTACTTTCCGGAGTATCGCGTTTGGATTGAGAAAGCCGGCTGTACGTGTGTCGAGGCGCTCGCCGATGAAGATACGTTCCAGCTGAGCGTGGGTAACGTGCTCAAGGCGATCACCGACAAGACAGCGGCGGTCATTATCGATTCGCCGAATAACCCCACGGGTGCCGTGTATACGCGCGACACGTTGACATGCCTGGCGAATGTTCTGCGCGAGGCAAACGCTCAGCGCGATCCCGAGAATCCGATTATGCTCATCTCGGATGAGCCGTACCGCGAGATTGTGTACGGTGCCGAAGTGCCCTGGGTGCCTTCGATCTATGAGCACACCATCGTCTGCTACTCGTATTCCAAGTCCCTTTCGCTACCGGGCGAACGCGTGGGCTGGATTTTGGTCCCAAATACCAATCCCCAGGCTGCTCGCCTGATGCCAGCCGTTGCCGGTGCCGCTCGCACGCTGGGCTTCGTGTGCGCACCGGCCCTCTTCCAGCGTGTAATCATCGACTGCATCGATGAACCGAGCGATGTCGAGGCATATGCGCGCAACCGCACCGCGCTTACCGACGCGCTAGCGGAGTACGGCTACACCTATGTTGAGCCGGATGGCGCATTCTACCTGTGGGTGAAGGCGCTGGAGTCCGATGCGAATGCGTTCTGTGAGCGCGCGAAGAAGTATGAGCTGCTTGCGGTGCCCTCGGACAGCTTTGGCATGCCTGGCTGGTTCCGCCTGGGCTATTGCGTGAGTTACGAAACGATTATCAATTCGCTACCCGCTTGGAAACAGCTAGCGGACGAGTACCGTTCAAATTAAAGCGCTCTGCTTACAATGTTTTACGTGAAACGGGGTTTGGTGTTAAGCCAGGCCCCGTTGTCTGTGCCGTTGTGTGGTTGGGATGAAGTGGTTTTACGACTGCTGAAAGCTATGCGTACAATGAATATACGCGACGGCCACACCGGATAAGGAGACCCGATGCCCTACCTTCTTTCTTGTGATATTCATACTCATACGCTGTTCTCCGCACATGCGTACTCAACCATTGAGGAGAACGTCTATTGGGCAGCCGAGCGCGGTCTGCAGGTGCTTGGTTCTGCGGACCACCTGAGCTCGATGGTTACGTCCTGCCCCAATGACCTGCGCAGTTATCAGTTCTTTATCAATCAGGATATCTGGCCGCGCATTTGGAGCGGTGTGTTGGTGCTGCGCGGCGCCGAGGCCGATATCGTTTCGCTGGACGGCAGCTTGTTTGGCGAGGATATTCCCGTCGACTTTGATATCGCCGGCGATCCGTTCAGTCGTCAGCACTCACTGTTCGATTTGGTGACGCGCAATTTGGATTATTTGGTGGCAAGCGTGCATAATCCGCAGTTTGCCGAGGGCGCGACGCTGGCTCAAACGACCCAGATGTATATCAATGCCTTAGAACATCCCAAGGTGTTCATGTTGGGGCATACGGGGCGCTCGGGCGTACCGTTCGATATCGACGAGGTGCTGTTGGCGGCCAAGGCCAAGCACAAGATTATCGAGATTAACAACCACAGTCTTGAGCACGGTGCCGATGCCGAGCATTGGGACGCATGCCGCAAGATTGCAGAGCGTTGCGCCGAGCTGAGCGTAGGTATTGGTGTGTCGACCGATGCCCACATTGGTATGGCCATTGGCAAGCTCGATCACGCGCGCAAGATGCTCGACGAGATTCATTTCCCGCTGGATTTGATTGTGACGCGCGACCGCGAGACGCTGCTGCGCGAGATGGCGGCGGCAGGCGTGTGCGACCTGCGCAAGAGGATGTAGCGAGGCTCAATGTGCAACACGAAAGGGGCGGCTCAGGCGGGCCGCCCCTTTCTTGTTGTCAGTAGGTTTTTGGGATATGGTCAGAAATCTGCCAAGGCGGCTTAGCGGCGCTCGAGGACCGCGACCGTCTCGGTGTGGTCGGTATGGGGAAACATGTCGACCGGCGTGATCTTGAGCAGACGGTAGCCGCCATCGAGGAGCTGATGCAAGTCTCGCTCTTGGGTGACGGGATTGCAGCTGATGTAGGTGATGCGGCGTGGCTTGAGCGCGCAAGCGGCTTCGAGGAACTCGGGTGTGGAGCCGGCACGCGGCGGATCGATGGAGAGAACGTCAACACGCTCGTTGTTATCGGCGGCATCGAGGATATAGTCAGTGGCATCGTCAGCCATAAACCACGCATTGCGGGTAAGGCCGTTGAGCTCGGCGTTGCGACGTGCGTCGGCAATGCCGGCGGGGTTGCGCTCAACACCGAGCAACATAATGCCGGCGCCTTTGTCCTGGGCGTCTTTTGCGGCGCACAGACCGATGGTTCCGCTGCCGCAGTAGGCATCCATGAGTACGTCGCCCTGCTGCAAATCCATGCCGTCAATGGCGAGTCGATAGAGCAGCTCGGTTTGCTGCGGATTAGTCTGATAGAACGCGGTGGGGGAGATGTCGAATTCGCAGCCGAGCAGCTGATCGCGCATACATTCGGCGCCATAGACGATGCGGGTCTCCTCGCCCAGGATGGCATTGCCGGGGCGGCCGTTGATATTCTGCGCAACGGTGACGATATGCGGATCGAGCGAGGCGACGGCCTCAAAGAACTCCTGCGCATGCGGCAGGTCGCGCTGGGCGGTCACGAGAGTGACCATGATCTGGTCGGTGCGCCAACCGCAGCGAACGACGGCATAGCGAAGCAGACCGAGATGCTTGTCTTCGTTAAAGGCGGGAA
This sequence comes from uncultured Collinsella sp., assembly GCA_902475865.1. Lineage (GTDB taxonomy): Bacteria > Actinomycetota > Coriobacteriia > Coriobacteriales > Coriobacteriaceae > Collinsella. Next base: position 454 of record CABSBK010000162.1, on the reverse strand, counting down.
TGCGCAGGCGCTCAGCCTCACGCGCGATGCCGTTGAGAATCTGGCGCGCACCCGGGGCCTCGACAGGGCATTCGGGAACGGCGACGATCTTGTGCGTGCCGCGCTCAAAAAAGCCGCAGCGGACAGCGCCCTCCTTGCCGGGAGCAAAGGGGGTGGCAGCCTTATGACGAGAACTACGCGGCGCAGGATACTTGCCCGGGTCGCCCAAGGTGACACCCATGCCACGAATAGGGTCGACGACAATGCCCTCACGCTCGCAAAGCGAGGCAAAAAGCTCCTCCATAGCAGCCTGCTTGGCGGCGAGCTGTTTTTTATAAGGGCGGTTGATCGCCGTGCACCCACCGCAAGCTTTCATGATCGAACAGGGAGACTTGGGGTCCACAGCCTTACGCGCAGACGAAACCGAATCTTTATGCGAACGCTTGGGGCGAGTCTGAGATGCCTTATCTCCGCT
>CABSBK010000161.1 GCA_902475865.1 uncultured Collinsella sp. | reverse complement strand
TGTACTCGGCAGCCATGAGCAACTCGTCGACGGTGCCGGACATGCCGCGCTTGAGCAGGACCGGGGTCTTGGTCTTGCCGACCTCCTTGAGCAGGGGGAAGTTCTGCGCGTTGCGGGCGCCGATCTGCATGACGTCGATCTTCTTATCCAAGAAGACCTGCACGTCGCGCGGGTCCATGATCTCGGTGACGATCGGCATGTCGAGCTCGGCGGATGCCTCGCACAGTAGGTCCAGGCCGGCGGGACCCATGCCTTGGTAGGCGTACGGGGAGGTGCGGGGCTTGTAGGCGCCACCGCGCAGCATCGTGGCGCCGGCGGCCTTCACGCGGCGGGCGATGCGGATGAGGTTCTCGCCCTCGACGGAGCAGGGGCCGGCGATGACCTGGAACTGGTCGCCGCCGATCTTGACGCCGTGGCCGCAGTCGATAACGGAGTCCTCGGGGTGGAACTTGCGGTTGGCGCGCTTGAACGGCTCGGAGACGCGCTGCACGCGCTCGACGACATCCATGGACTCGAGCAGGAACGGGTCGATCTTAGTCGTGTCGCCCACCAGGCCGATAATGGTCTCGTTCTCGCCGCGCGAGACGTCGGTTTTGAGTCCCTTTTTCTCGATCCAGCTGACAATGTGGCTTACGGCCTCGTCGCTGGCGCTCTGCTTTAAAATCGCAATCATGGTGTGCCTCTCACCTCGATGGATAGTCCTTGCAAAAACGGCCCGCATCGCGAGCCGTTATATATGTGCATGAGAGTTTATACTATCTGACTCGCTTTTGCCGCCTAAAGCGCGCCGTCGCGGCGCGTCTCCCACGTAATTGCAAAGCTTTTTCTATTATTTTGTTAGCCCGTGTCGCACTTGGGTATAATGCCTATCGTTCGCCCTATTAGCTCAGGGGATTAGAGCGTCTGCCTCCGGAGCAGAAGGCCGTTGGTTCGAATCCAACATGGGGCACCATCGAACGTAAGACCGTCCGAACCTCGCATGGTCCGGGCGGTTTTCTTATACCGACGCGACGTGATGGGACAAGGTATGGCAGCAACGGATATCGAGCACGGACTCTCGACCGCCGAGGTCGAGGAGCGCATCGCCGCCGGTAAGATCAACCGCAACATGGAGCTCAAGACCAAGTCGGTCCGCGAGCTCATCATCGAGAACCTCTGCACGCTGTTTAACTTGATCAACGTGGTCTTGGCGATTTTGGTGTTGCTGACCGGTTCGTTTAAGAACCTGACGTTCCTGTTCGTGGTGTTCTTGAACACAGCAATTGGCGTCATCCAGTCCATGCGCTCCAAGCGGATGGTCGATAAGCTTACGCTGCTCACCTCTAAGAAGGCCATCGCGGTGCGCGACGGCGCCGAGGTGGAGCTCGACCTGGACCAGATCGTGCTCGACGATATCATTCGCCTGGGGCGCGGTGACCAGATTCCCGCCGACGCCGTGGTGGTGTCGGGCGAGGCGCTCGTCAACGAGAGCCTGCTGACGGGCGAGAGCGACCTCATCAAGAAACAGCCCGGCTCCGAGCTCATGAGCGGCAGCTTTATCGACTCGGGCCTGCTGCGCGCCCGCGTGATCCATGTCGGCGCCGACAACTACGTGGCAAAGATCAACAACGAGGCCAAGTACGTCAAAAAGGTCAATTCCGAGATCATGAATGCGCTCAACGCCATCGTGCGCTTCGCGAGCATTATCATGATCCCGCTTGGTCTGGCTCTTTTTGCCTCGAGTGTGAGCGGGCTGTGGGATGCCGCGGGAACCCCGGGCGATAGCGCGCTTTCCTGGTGCTTCTCCGAGCTGCTGGCCGGTCGTGTGCCTTCTTCGGCGCTGCTGTCCACGGTGGGTGCCCTGCTGGGCATGATTCCTCAGGGTCTGGTGCTGCTGACCTCGTCGGTGCTCGCGATTGCCACGGTGCGCCTGGCACGTCGCAAGGTGCTGGCACAGCAGCTCTACTGCATCGAGACGCTCGCGCGCGTCGACGTTTTGTGCCTGGATAAGACGGGCACCATTACCTCGGGCCGTATGGAGGTCGAGGGCACCTACCCGCTGCCTGTTGAGGGTGTTGGCTTTGGCACGGACTCGGACGAGGCAGCTGTTCCCGTCGAGACCACGGTGCTCGACTTTGCGCTCGCCAACGTGGCACGTGCGACCTCGGCAGATGCCAACGAGACCTGCCAGGCGCTGCTCAACTACTACGCCGATCGCCCTGTTGAAGTGTCCGAGCCGCTGTCGGTCATTCCGTTCTCGTCGTCCAAAAAGTGGAGCGGCGCGTCGTTTGCGCAGGGCTCCTATGTGATGGGTGCCGCGCAGTTTGTGCTCTCTGATCGCGCATTTGCGCAGGTCGAGAATCGTGTGGCCGAGCTTGCCGACACTTGCCGCGTGCTTGTGGTAGCCCGCGTGGACGGCTTTACGCCCGACGGCGATATGGTGGGCGAGGCCGAGCCCGTGGGCTTTGTGACCATTCGCGATGAGATTCGCACCTCGGCAGCCGAGACTATCGGCTACTTTAACGAGCAGGGCGTGACCCTCAACGTGATCAGCGGCGACGACCCGCGTACGGTGTCTTCGATCGCGCGCGTGGTGGGCGTGCCGGGTGCCGACGCCTACGTGGACGCCACGACACTCGATACGCCGTCCAAGCTCGACGCGGCGGTGGACCGCTATCACGTCTTTGGGCGCGTGACGCCGCAGCAGAAGCGTGAGCTCGTACAGGCACTTAAGCGCCGCGGGCACACCGTGGCCATGACGGGCGACGGCGTCAACGACGTGCTGGCGCTCAAGGAGGCCGACTGCTCCGTGGCCATGGCCGCCGGTTCCGATGCTGCGCGCAACGTGGCCGAGATCGTGCTGGTCGACAATGATTTTGCCTCGATGCCCGCCGTGGTGGCCGAGGGCCGTCGCTCCATCAACAACCTGCAGCGCTCTGCGGCGCTGTTCTTGACTAAGACGCTGTTCTCGATGGGCCTGGCGGCGCTGTGCATCGCGTTTCCGCCGTATCCCTTCGAGCCGATTCAGATGACACGAATCAACTTCGTCTGCATCGGCGCGCCGGGCTTTGTGCTGGGTTTGGAGCCCAACAACGCCCGCGTGAAGGGGTCATTCTTGACCAACGTGCTCAAGCGTGCGTTGCCGGCGTCGCTGGCGGTTATTATGGCTGCGGCGCTCGATATCTTTGTAGCGCGCGTGTTTGGCTTTAACCAGCTCACGCTTTCGACCATGTGCCTGCTTACGTCGTGTGCGGCGAGCGTGAGTCTGATCTGGCGTATCTCGCAGCCGCTTACGCCCTTGCGTGTGGTGCTTTTTGTGTTTGTCGTCGTCGGCATCCTGGCGGGTGTTATCGGATTCCCGCAGCTGCTGTCCATCGCCAACCTGTCGACGGGTGAGGCGGTTATCTTACTGGCGATCATCGTCTTTACCTGCACGGTGTTCTTTAAGCTCGCCACGATGATGGATTCGCTTAAGCCGCGTCGTCGCCATGCTGCCACCGGCTTTGGCCGCGGCGTTCGCGTCCGTCTGGGTCGTGGCGGCGGCAAGGTGAGCTCGACGGGCTCAACTGCCCAGCGTTTTGCCAAGCGCGTCGCCGCCGATATGGCGCAGCGCCGTGAGGAGCGCACCGCTCGCGAGGCCGAGGTTCGCGCGCTCGAGGGTGTGGAAAAGGCCCAGCCCAAGAAAAAGAAGGGCACGGGCGTCACTCGCTCGCGTGTGACCAAGTCCGCCCAGGGCATTAAGGTCTCGAT
>CABSBK010000160.1 GCA_902475865.1 uncultured Collinsella sp. | reverse complement strand
GGGGACAGACTTACATGAGCGAAAACACCCGTGTAAGCCTGTCCCCAATGAGCGGGGCGATGCGCTGGTAGATAGTTTAGTTAAAACGCTTCAGTGTATTGAAGCGTTTTAGTGTGCCTTTTACAGGAATCTGACCGTTTACCGAATTATTTCTTGCTATCATGCAAGGCGTAGGGTAAATCTCCGATCGCAAGGAGACACAAATGGTGAAAAAGTCACCGGAAAACACTACTCCCGCAATTGTGGACAACGTAGAGGCGCTTGAGGCTAAGCTCGCTCAGATGCGAGAGGCCCAGGCGCTTTTTGCTACGTACACGCAGGAGCAGGTCGACAAGATCTTCTATGAGGCCGCCATGGCCGCCAACAAGGCTCGTATCCCGTTGGCGAAGATGGCCATCGAGGAGACCGGCCGCGGCGTTCTTGAGGACAAGGTCATCAAGAACCACTACGCCGCAGAGTACATCTACAACGCTTACAAGAACACCAAGACCTGTGGTGTCCTTGAGCGCGACGAGGCCTACGGCATCACCAAGATCGCCGAGCCCATCGGCATCGTGGGCGCCGTCATCCCGACGACCAACCCCACCTCCACCGCGATCTTCAAGACGCTGATCAGCCTGAAGACCCGCAACGCCATCATCATCTCCCCGCACCCGGCTGCCGCCAAGTGCACCATCGCCGCCGCCAAGCTCGTGCTTGACGCCGCCGTCAAGGCCGGCGCCCCCGAGGGCATCATCGGCTGGGTCGATGTCCCCTCCATCGAGCTGACCAACATGGTCATGCGCGACGTCGACATCATCCTCGCCACCGGTGGCCCGGGCATGGTCAAGGCCGCCTACTCCTCGGGCAAGCCTGCCCTGGGCGTTGGCGCCGGTAACACCCCGGTCGTCATCGACGACACCGCGGACGTTCTGCTCGCCGTCAACTCCATCATCCACTCCAAGACCTTCGACAACGGCATGATCTGCGCTTCCGAGCAGTCCGTGACCGTCATCGACACCATCTATGACCAGGTTAAGGCCGAGTTCCAGAAGCGCGGCTGCTACTTCGTCAAGCAGGGTGCCGAGATGGAGGCCCTGCGTGCCGCCATGTTCAAGAACGGCGCTCTCGATCACCGCATCCCCGGCATGGCTGCCGCCAAGATCGCCGAGCTCGCCGGCATCGAGGTTCCCGCCAAGACCAAGATCCTGATCGCCGAGGTCACCTCCACCGACCCCGCCAAGGAGGAGTTCTCCCACGAGAAGCTCTCCCCGGTCCTGGCCATGTACCACGCCAAGGACTTCCAGGAGGCCGTTGACAAGGCCGAGCACCTGGTGCTCGCCGGTGGCCCGGGCCACACCGCCTCCCTGTACGTGCACCCCGCCCAGGCCGAGAAGATCAGCCTGTTCGAGCACGTCATGAAGGCCTGCCGTATCGTCATCAACACCCCGTCCTCGCACGGCGGCATCGGTGACCTGTACAACTTTGGCATGAAGCCGTCTCTGACCCTGGGCTGCGGCTCCTGGGGCGGCAACTCCGTCTCCGAGAACGTTGGGGTGAAGCACTTGATCAACGTTAAGACTGTGGCCGAGCGCCGTGAGAACATGCTGTGGTTCCGCGCTCCCGAGAAGGTCTACTTCAAGAAGGGTTCCACGCCCGTCGCCCTCGACGAGCTGGGCAACGTCATGGGCAAGAAGCGCGCCTTCATCGTCACCGACCAGTTCCTCTTCAAGAATGGCAACACCCGCGCCATCGAGGCCAAGCTCGACGAGATGGGCATCGCCCACGACTGCTTCTACGACGTCGAGCCCGATCCGTCGCTGCAGTGCGCACGTCGCGGCGCCAAGCAGATGGCTCTCTTTGAGCCGGACGTCATCATCGCCGTCGGCGGTGGCTCCGCTATGGACGCCGGCAAGATCATGTGGATGATGTACGAGCACCCCGAGTGCAAGTTTGAGGACATGGCCATGGACTTCATGGACATCCGCAAGCGTATCTTCACCTTCCCCGAGATGGGCAAGAAGGCCTACTTCGTCGCCGTCCCGACCTCTTCGGGTACCGGCTCCGAGTGCACGCCGTTCGCCATCATCACCGACAAGGAGACCGGCATCAAGTGGCCGCTCGCCGACTACGCGCTGCTCCCCAACATGGCTATCGTCGACGCCGACAACTGCATGACCGCCCCGCGCGGCCTGACCGCTGCCTCCGGCATCGACGTCATGACCCACGCCATCGAGTCCTACGTCTCCATCATGGCTTCCGACTACACCAAGGGCCTCTCCGAGCGCGCTGCCAAGCTCGTCTTCGAGAACCTGCCCTCCAGCTTCACGAACGGCGCCAAGGACCCGCATGCCCGCGAGGAGATGCACAACGCTTCCTGCATGGCCGGTATGGCCTTCGCCAACGCCTTCCTGGGCCTCAACCACTCCATGGCCCACAAGCTCGGCGCTTTCCATCACCTGCCCCACGGCCTCGCAAACGCCGTCATCCTGACCCGCGTCATGCGCTACAACGCCGCCGAGGCTCCCGTCAAGATGGGTACCTTCTCCCAGTATCCTTACCCCAACGCGCTGCACAACTACGCCGAGATGGCCAAGTACTGCGGCATCGAGGGCAAGGACGACAAGGAGGTCTTCGAGAACTTCATCACGAAGCTCGAGGAGCTCAAGGACTTCATCGGCGTCAAGAAGACCATCGCCGACTACGGTGTTGACGAGCAGTACTTCCTCGACACCCTCGACGAGATGACCGAGCAGGCATTCAATGACCAGTGCACCGGCGCTAACCCGCGCTACCCGCTCATGAGCGAGATCAAGGAGCTCTACCTGGACGCCTACTACGGCCGCGAGCCCCAGGACTACGCCGTCTGGGTGCACGGGTGTACGCACGCCCCCGCCGTTGCTTCTATCGCATCGTTGAAAGGATGCAATCATGCTGCTCCCCGATTCCAAGACCGAGCTCGTCCGTCGCGGCAACAAGGTCGTTTACGACCTGGGCGACAAGATCGTCAAGGTCTTTAACGAGACCAAGCCCGTCTCCGACGTGTTCAACGAGGCTTTGAATCTTGCCCGCATCAATGAGTGCGGCATCCGCAGCCCCAAGGCTCTCGAGGTTTCTCAGCTCGAGAACGCCAACGGCTGGGCGCTCGTGACCGAGAAGGTTCCGGGCACCACCCTTGCCGAGAAGATGACTGCCGAGCCCCAGCGCTTTGGTGAGTACCTCGAGATGTTCGTCGACCTCCAGATCGAGATCCACGGCTACACCTCCCCGCTGCTCAACCGTCAGCGCGATAAGTTCGCCCGCATGATCGACAGCCTCGATCAGCTCAATGCCACCACGCGCTACAACCTTCAGGAGCGTCTGGACGGCATGACCAAGGAGTTCAAGGTCTGCCACGGCGACTTCAACCCCTCAAACGTCATCGTCGGCGACGACGGCCAGCTGTACGTCTGCGACTGGGCACATGCCACCCAGGGCTCCCCTGCTGCCGACGTTGCCACCACCTACCTGCTCTTTGCCCTCAACAGCAAGGACCAGGCCGAGGCCTACCTGGAGCTCTACTGCGACCGCGCCGACATGCCCATGCAGGTCGTGCGTCAGTGGACGAGCATCGTCGCCGCTTCCGAGCTCGCTCGAAAGCGCAACGTGAACGATGAGTTCCTTAAGAACTGGATCGACGTCGTCGATTATCAGTAATATCTGAGCGATTTATTTCGCATCGGAGGCACAAGAAAACCCCGCAGCTCATATGGGCTGTGGGGTTTTTCTTT
>CABSBK010000159.1 GCA_902475865.1 uncultured Collinsella sp. | reverse complement strand
CGGTGAGGTCATCATCCAGACCTATCTGCCCGAGGACCCGGTCATTCGCGCCGTCGCCGAGCACGACCGTTCGATCTTTACCGACTACGACCTGGACCAACGTCGCGACGCGCTGTATCCGCCGTTTGTGCGCCTGGTTAACATTTTGGTGTGGTCGGCTAGCCGCGACGATGCGCAGGATTATATCGGGCGCATCGCAAAGCTGCTCAAGTGCCGATGGCACGCTGCCGCGCCCAACTTTTTGCGGGCGGGGAGCGCCGTGCCGCAGGTGCTGGGCCCGGCTTCATGTGTAATCGAGAGAGCCAAGTTATCGCTTCCACCTGCTTGTGAAGTCGCCCGTGGGGTACCATGTCTCTGATGATATCGACGCCTGCCTCAAAGAGGCGGGCTCCGTGCGCGGCGTGAGCGTGAGTGTTGACGTCGACGCCTATGATTTGATGTAACAACCCGAAAGGATGGCCATGGAAGCCAACGGAATCGTACTTTCGCCCGACCCTCGTCTGCGTCAGGAGTGCGCCGTCATCGAGGAGATTACCCCGGCGATCGAGGCGCTTGCCGAGAAGATGAAGAAGATGATGTTCGAGAACGGCGGCTGCGGCCTGGCTGCCCCGCAGATCGGTGAGCTCATCCAACTCGTCACCATCGACTGCGATTACAGCGACAAGAACGACTATGACCCGTACGTGCTCATCAACCCTGTCATTGTTGAGCAGAGCGACCATCTGGTGCCGTTTAGCGAGGGCTGCCTGTCCATTCCCGGCATTAGCTGCGAGATCGAGCGTCCCGACCATGTCGTTGTCGAGGCTTATGACCTGGATGCCAACCTGATTCGCTATGAGGCCACAGGCGACCTGTTCTGCGTGTGCCTACAGCACGAGATCGATCACCTGCACGGCAATACCATGTTCGAGCGACTGAAGCCCATGCAGAGGCTCAAGGCCGTCAAGGAGTACCAGGACGCCCTGGCCCGCGGCGCTCGACCGGGCGAGACGGAGTAAGTCCCACCGTCCCCGGTGCTGAGCGCCCACATATCATCCCGTGCTCAAACATTCTCGCTGCGCTGCGAAACTGCGCGCGGGACGATATGTGGGCGCTCAGCACCGGGGATTACGTCGTTCTGGCTCGGTTCGCCCGGGTGCCGTCGGGCCAGGGATGGGCGTCTTCGCTGATAGGTGCTTTGCTGAAAGAGCTGCTTTTATTGCGGCTCTTTCTTTGGTTTTGGGTATATTTGTTCTTGTTGAATTGTTATTGCGGATGGGCTGGGTACTCGCTTTCCGCTGTTATTTGTAGCCGTCTCGGCTTTGGTTGAGGGGAGACGTCCTTTATGCGTATTGTGTTTATGGGTACGCCTGATTTTGCTGTGCCTTCGCTGACTTCGCTTGTTGAGGCTGGGAACGAGATTGTGCTTGTCATTACTCGTCCTGATGCTGTTCGTGGGCGTGGTAAGAAGCTTGAGCCTTCTCCTGTTAAGGCCAAGGCGCTTGAGTTGGGGTTGCCGGTTGTTGAGGCCAATCGTATGACGCCTGAGGTCGTTGAGGCGCTTAAGGCTGCCCAGGCTGACATTTTCTGCGTGGCTGCCTATGGCTGCATTTTGCCCGATGAGGTGCTGCATATGGCGCCGCTTGGTATTGTGAATGTTCATGCTTCGCTGCTGCCGCGTTGGCGTGGCGCCGCTCCCATTCAGCGTGCGATTCTTGCTGGTGATGAGGTTGCCGGCGTTTCCATTATGCGCATTGGGCATGGCGTGGATACCGGCGCTTATTGTGCGCAGGCCTCGACATCTGTCGCCGGCAAGCATGCCGAGGCACTGACGATGGAGCTTGGCGAGCTGGGCGGTAAGCTGCTGGCCGATACGCTGCCCTCGCTTGCCGATGACACAGCGGTGTGGACCGAGCAGGATGAGTCGCTCGTCACGCATGCTGCCAAGATTTCCAAGCAGGAGATGCGTCTGGATCCGCAGATGGCGGCGCTCGATTGCGTGCGTCACGTGTTGGCTTCGTCCGACACTGCACCCGCTCGCTGCGTGATTGCCGGTAAGTCGGTTCGCGTGCTCGATGCTGCGCTGGCGGATGTGTCGCTTGGCGAGGGTCAGGTTCTCATTAAGACCAAGCGTGTTTACCTTGGTCTTTCCGATGGTGCGGTTGAACTGCTCGAGGTTAAGCCCGATGGCAAGCGTGCCATGGCCGCTTCTGCTTGGGCTGCTGGGCTGCAAGGCGCCGATCTTATCTGGGGTGTTTTGTCATGAGCAAGCTGTCTCCCGCGCGCAAACTTGCGCTCGATGTGCTGATGGAGGCCGATCGCCGCGGCATGTACGCACGTGACGTTCTCTCGTCCCGTGCTTCGGCCAAGGCCATTGACCAGCGCGATTCTGCCTTTGCCGCTCGTTTGGCACTTGGTGTTGCAGCCACCCAGGGCATTTTGGACGAGCTGCTCGATCAGTTTCTCGATAAGCCCAAAAAGGTCGCGCCGCGCGTTCGCATGGCGCTTCGCATCTCGGCCTTCGAGATGCTCTACCTGCATACCCCGGGTCGCGTTGCCGTGAGTCAGGGCGTTGAGCTGGTTCGTAGCGGCGCTAAATCGGCTGCTGGTCTGGCGAACGCCGTGCTGCATAAGGTCGCGGACAATGTCGAGGACTTTGCCACTGCGGCGGATGCCGATGAGTCCGAGCGCCGATTGGTTCGCCTATCTCGCCTGATGGGTATGCCGCGCTGGCTGTGTGCTCGCACTATGGCGTCGTTCGATACGCCCGAGGGCGCGCTCAACTTTGCAGGAAATCTGGCTCCCGCGCCGCTCGCTTTGCACGAGAACGCCTTTGCAACCAAGCCTGATCCGTACCTATCGCAGCTTGTGGCGCCGGTGTTCCCGGGTTGCCATGCGCCGGTCGATGCCCAGGCCACCGTTGCGTCGGGCGTGTTTGAACGCGCAGCGGCCGTGGCCTCGGACCTTAACGCCCAGCTCATCGCTACTGCGGCGACCCGTCCCGGGCGTTGCCTGGAGATTGGCGCCGGTCGTGGCACCAAGACCTATGTGATGATGTGTCAGGCCAAGCGTGCCGGCTACGATCGTCAGCACACCGCACTCGATTTGCACGACCGCAAGTGCGATCAGAATCTCGCGCGTCTGCATAAGGCGGGTATTACGGGTGTTCGCACGGTTTCGGGCGATGCCTGCGAGCTTGACGAGGTCCTCACGTCGTTCGATGCGATGCTTGGTAAACCCGTTCTGTTCGATACAGTGTTTATCGATGCCCCATGCTCGGGTACCGGCACCATGCGCCGTCATCCTGAGATTCCGTGGCGCTTGACCGAAAAGGACGTGACGGTTGAGCTTCCTAAACTGCAGCTGACGATGCTCAAGGAAGCCGCCGCGCGCGTGGCTGCCGGCGGTGAGCTTATCTATGCCACCTGCTCGGTTTTTGCTGAGGAGAACACTCAGGTCGTGGATGCCTTCCTGGCTTCTCCCGAGGGTGCCGGCTTTCCCGTGGCGCCGCTCTCCGAGGCGCAAATCCTGCAGCTGCCCGAGTTTGCCCAGGCTAAGAAACTCGTCTCCGTCCGCCAGAACGCTCGAGGCCTCTTCCAAAGCGTCCCCGTAAACGCCGACTCCTACGACGGCCACTTCTGCGCCCGCCTGGTCCATAAGTAACAACTAAGTTGCGGTGAAATAGGGATTGAATAGCGGCTTCTACCCACCAAACAGTCCCTATTTCACCGCAACTCATAAGGAAGATTTTTCTGGAACTGGGATTAATAAATCGGGTATGAAAGTA
>CABSBK010000158.1 GCA_902475865.1 uncultured Collinsella sp. | reverse complement strand
AGCTCTTGCAGGATTTTTGTACTATACAGTCTCTCGGTCTGTCCGATGCTTTCGTAAATAGACGCAAAATCATCGGTTTCAATCTTTGTCATTGAAATCAGTTTATTTCCAAAGGAAACGGTGTAATCGCCGATGGAGGTGGTGTTTCCCCACTGTACAAAGATCAGGCGCTTCTTAAGCCTGCTAATTGTCTCGTCGGAGAGGCATTCTGCAATATCAGAGAGAATGCTTTTAATGTTCTCGTCTTGGATTGAGTAGCCAAGAAAGATGACGGGATACTCTAGGAACACAGATAGTAGCTTTGCGGAGAGGTATTTCCGCTTGCGGCCAAATTCATCGTAGTCTGCATCGGTGAGGACCATGCCGTCTGGGTTTGAAACGGAACCATGTATCTTATATATTTCGCGAGTGAAGCTCTGTTCGGCGAAAAGCAAGTCGTCTTGGCTTTCGTAAACGGTGAAGCTATCAAATAGGTGCTCGCACATTTGATCGTAATTGGTAGTGATTATTCCCGACAATTTGGAATCACCGGTGCTCTTCAGCAATTCAACCTCGGCGTCGTCTTCAAGCGTATAAGAATTTACGATGTCGGCAACGAGCTGTTTCATGGGAGACCCGCCTAATGCGATCGTTTCGGCGTGAGCGCGCATGAAGTCGGTGTCATCTAGCAAAGCATCATTAACACGATCTTCCATGAGTGTTGCGACATAAGGAAGCTCTGCTTTTACTTTTTCGTTTCGATAGGCAACAGACGCTTTGGTCCTAAACTTTGTAAAATCCGCTGTGTCACCAAAGGCTTTGCTGCAGACAGCTTCAAGCAAGTCTGCCCAGTTGGGCGAATTCATGTATCTACGTGATAAACCGGAGCCAACAAACAAAAACGGGTAGCGGTTTGCATCCGAAACAGCGCTTTGAATAATGCTGCAGATCGTTTCGTCCATGGGCCCTCTCCTTTGCGTAAAATATACGAACAATTGTACCAAATCGCAGTTGGTAGATGGTGTTGCTTCATTGTTGGGACGATTGCTGAGCATGTTTCGGTAGTTGTTTACCGACGAAGTGAAAAGCGGGCCTCATCGGATCGAGAGTCTGAATGGTGGTCAGCGTAGAATTTATATATGCCCTTTTCGTTTGATTGCTCAAGCTAATGAATTCGTGCTTGGTTTAACGGGGCATGCGCTTTGTAGCTTTGTTTGTACATCGCAATCGCTACAGGTATATCCCTTCGAACAGGGCCTTGTGGAACTGGGTGTGGTGATCGCGTGCCCAGGTGAAGAGCGCCTGGTCAAAGTCGCCTTGGCTGGCGGGGATGCCGTAGACGCCGGTGACTTCCACGCGCACGAACTCCAGCGCGGGCAGCTTGTTGATGGCCGTGAGCGCAAACGGTGAGGTGGGCTCCTCGAACAGGTAATGGCTGCCTTGCAGCGCGCCGCAGCCGGTGCAGGTGCTGGCGAGCGATGCGGTCTTGGTGGTGCGCGACGTTACGGGCTTGTAGCCGCAGCGCTCGCGCAGGTAGTCGCGGATCTCGGCCGGCACGCAGCCCAGCGCGGGGACGATGGCCACGGCGTTGGCGCGGGCGGTGTCGATCGCGATATGGCCCGTGTCGTCCATGGCGGGCGCAGCGCTGGGCGCGGCCTTGCTGCCCGAGCCCTCGGCCGCCCAATACGGAATGCCAAAGGCCGCGACCGTTGTCTGCTCGTGGCACTTCCAACATTCGCGCTTGCCCAGCACCAGGTAGATGTAGGGCGCGCTGGGGTCGGAGCGGTCCACGCCGGGCAGCCACGCGGCAAAGGGCTCGGGGTTGACGCCATCGGGCACGTACCAGATCTTCTTGGCCCGGTCCCACTTGGCGCCCAGGGCCTTGGCCTCGTCTTTGTGCGAAAAGGGAACATCGAGCTCGGTGCGCATGGCGGCTCCTTTGTGTGGCTTGCGGTGCATGTGCTCCAAGGATACCCCAGCGCTGGGTGCTCGATGCGCACGACTGGAGTCAGCGGTGTTTGAGCTGGCGGCCGGTGGCGCCTGCTGACTTAACGAGGCGATTGCAGCGTGGCGTGCGGTCGCTGGATGGATACTTCGACCGTCCAAGAAGTCGCGGTGTGTTTTGGCGGGGGCGTGCCGTTAAGCAAATGGGCAAGTGCATGGTCAGCTTTTGGTCAGTTGGGCGGCAACCTTGCCAAAAGCTTGACGGATTTGTAGCTAGACGTCGACGAATGAACACTTTGGTTGCGCCGCGGCAAAAATCAGCCGGTCGTTTGCCGAAAACTCGCCAGGGTCGCGAGCCGCCGCCGACGCGCGTGCTATCTTCGCGCCATGAGTTACTTCATCGTTTCACATAACGCTGCGCTGGCGCTCTTGGCGCACATACCGAACCCTCGCTTTGGGGATTCGGAACCAGAGGTCGTGTCGATTGCAGGCGCCTGCGCGCTCTCGGATCAAGAAGCGCAGGAGGTTATCAATCGCTATGACCTGGGGATCGAAACGCTGGATTTGCTGGTGCCGTCGCGCGCCGACCGTCGGCGGAGCAAGCATGTTAAGACACACCTGTGCACCAACGAGCTCCCCGCGGGTTCGTTTATCTCGCTGGGCCACTGGATGGGCGACCTGGATGCATACGTGTGCTCTCCCGAGCTGGCGTTTTTGCAGGCCGCGCACGATGGCGATGCGGCGGCGGCCATCTATGCCGGCTATGCCATGACGTCGGACTACCGGCTGGATAACCTTGCTCCCGGCGGGGTGACCAGTAGGGATGCGGGCATGCGCGATGGGAAGCTCACGACCAAGGAGCTCATTGCGGCGTACCTTGACCGGGCGTCAAAGGTGAGAGGCGCCGCTAAGGCGAAGGCGTTGCTTCCGTACGTGGAAGAGGGCTCACGGTCTTCAAGGGAGTCGGGGCTTTGCATGTTTATGTCGCTGCCTGCGCATTACGGCGGGCTTGCGCTGGGCAAGGCCGAGCTGAACAAGAAGTACTTCATTCGAGACGGTTACAACGATGGGCGCAACCGCAAACTGCGCGTGTTGGAGCGCACGCCCGACATAACGCTTACGGCGAAAGCAGAGGTGGGCCTGGATAAAGTAAGGGCTGGCTTGCTGCCCGAGGTGCTTACCGCGCTGGTCGATTACGACAGCGACGCCATCCATGATGGAAGCGAGAAGATCCACAAGGATGCCGAGCGCCGCAACGAGCTGCAGATGCTCAATGGGGTCGCGTACTTTACGGTGACGACTGACCAGGCGAGCGACTACGAAAAGCTCGTTCGCCTGTGCGAGCGCATCCGACGGAAGCTGCATCGTCGCAAGCGGCCCATATTTTACAAGCCTATGACTGAGGAAGCGCGATATTTGGCACAGACGCGCGCCGAGACAAAGCGCTTTAAACTCTGGCAGACCGTTATTGAGGCACATCAGCATTGGTAAGTGGGCCTTTGGCGGCGGAGGGGCGCTGCCGTATTGAAGGTGAATGGTTTCCCGTGAAGTGAACGAGTGTTTTTGGACCCCCGAAGCATCCACACTTTTTGGCGCCAAAACCGCAGGATTCTAACGACAAAACCGCAGGAAATGAGCCGCCAAAAGTGTCGATGCTCCGGGGGTTCATTTTGGCTCGTTCACTTCGCGGGAAACCATTCACCTTCGATTTGCGGGGGTCGCCCGGATATGGCTGCGAGGCCCATTCGGGCCTGATCGGGGCGCTCGCTGGGGTTGTTTGGGCGACTTTGGGCTTGGCTGGGGTGGCCTCCGGTGTTGTCGAGACCACTTTGGGCTCGATTGGTGTGGTTGCTG
>CABSBK010000157.1 GCA_902475865.1 uncultured Collinsella sp. | reverse complement strand
CCCCGGGCTCGCTCATCACGAACACATTCAAACTGATCATTCCCGATAGCGATTCCGAGTATGAATGGGAGCAGCGAAGCGCATCGTGGAACTATCATCTCCAAGCCATGGAAAAAACTCAACCCGAAAAGGATTCGGGCACCTTCAGCGCTTGGGTAAGCAAAATCGATACCGCCGACCGTGCCCACGATGACGGGTTAATCGAGAACACAAGCGATGCCGTGTATCTAACGTTCAACTACACGAAAATCCTCAAGGATCGACTAGGTATCGATCAAGAGAGGATACTGCACATCCACGGCACCGCGGGGGAATCCGATCTTGTTTTCGTACACTCTCCGGTCAGCTGCGGCGCAAGTTCATCCTGGCCACAGAGAAGCCCGCCCGCCTCCTCATCTTTCTTCACAGGGAGTGATTCGATGCGCTCTCATCCGTTCGAGAAATAATTGTCTCAGGTCTCAGGTCTCAGCTGCTCAGCAGTCGACCTGCCTTACATCAAAGCCATCGTGAATATAGCGCTCCACGCCGTCTAGACGGAGTTCTCGCAATTCCCGAACGCCGTAAGCGGGAATACCTATGTAGACAATGTCCGAATCGCTCCATATCCCTAAGAGGTGCCGGGCAATCGCCGAAAACGCTTGGCCGTTACGCTTGGACAATGGCGGTCCGACGCCCTTCTCGATATCGGAGTCACTCCAATGCTTCCATGATCTTCTCATTCCGCGCTATGATTGCGCGAGATATGACCAGGATGAACAGGAGGTGTCCCGTCGCGCGCGATCGTCCGTGAAGCCGCGAAGCAATACGCATAGGCCATAGCAAGCACGGCCGAAAGCAAAAATGCAGAGACCACGATTATAACGGCAGCCACCATTCCCTCTCTCAAGTTACAGCGCAGTGCGTAATGTCACGGATAGTCCCCGCCCAACGGGGCCTCTCCACAGGCGTTTCGGAACCCGCCCCCATCCCCGATTCCCACGCAGATTCCCACGCAGCTGCCGTGTTCACCGCCGAAACGGTGACCCCGAGCTCCCCCGCGACGCGGCAGACCCTCGGCTACCCTGCGCCTCACCCCTGCTCGCACCTCCGACGGCACGGGCAGGGGCATCGAGGGCGAGTCAAGGATGAACCCCCTTGTATAGCTGCACCCGAGGCGCTTCCCTGTCGCCCTCCAGTGCCGGGGTTCCCCTCCATCACGAAGAGGTAATCCCCCGTCCGGCCTCGCCGTCTCTGCAACGCCAAGCCTCCCGAGCGACTCGAGGAGGGCAGGCTCGTCCTGGGAGAGTTGACAATACTATAGAGACACGTCCAAATTGACTAAAGGGTGATATGGGTTAGACGCCGGGCAATATCCCATTTCTCAAAAGAAGAGGGGCACCCGTCGCTAAAGCTCGGGTACCCCTCTCGGATCATTTGCGATCTGTCAGCACGTGACTCGGATCGCTATTAGCGCAGCCTTTATGCAGCGAGGCGCTTGAGGACGTCGATGAGCAGCTCGTAGAAGCGCTCGGCAGAAGCGAGCTCCATGCTCTCGTCCGGGGTGTGGACATCGGAGAGCGTCGGGCCCACGGCGATGGCGTCCAGGCCGTGCAGGGCCTCGGCAAACAGGCCGCACTCAAGGCCGGCGTGAATGGACTCGATGCGCAGCTCGGAGCCAAAGAGCTCGCGATAGCTCTCGACAAAGACGTCGCGGATCGGCGAATGCTCGGCATAGCTCCAACCGGGATACTCGAACTCAAACTTGGCATCGAAGCCCAGGACATCGGCCAGCATCTGCAGGCGGTCCTTAAACTCGTTCTGCAGCGAGGTAATCGAGGAGCGCGGGGACAGCATGATCTTGACCTCGTCGTCAGAGGTGGCAACCACACCGATGTTGGAGGAAACCTCGACGGAGCCGTCGGTGGCGACGTTGCGGCGGATCACGCCGTTGGGGGCAAGACGCAGGGCGCGGATGAGGGCAAGCGCGGACTTCTGGTCCATGGCCTCGACCTCAGCGTTGTCGGCAATCTCGACGGTGCAGGTAAAGCCGGGGTCGAAGACCTCGAGCTCGGCGGTGACGTCGGCGATGATGCCACGGGCGACCTGCGCCGCGGCCTCGGCGGCAGCGTGATCGGCATAGACCAGAACGGCCTTGCACTCACGGTTGATAGCGTTGTCCTTGGTGCCGCCGTTGAAGCTGACGATGGCGGGCTCGCCGGCAACCATCAGGCGGTCGATGATGCGGGCCATGATGAGGTTGCCATTGCCTCGCTCCAAGTGAATATCGCTGCCGGAGTGACCACCCAGCAGGCCGGAGATGTCGAGCGTGAGGGTGCTACCGGTCTTGTGCTCGCGCACGATGGGGCAGGTGTAGGTAACGACGACGCCGCCGGCGCAGCTGACGGTGGCAACGCCCTCTTCCTCGGAGTCAAGGTTAATCATGGTGCGGGCGCTAATCTGGGACTTGTCGAGCGTCTCGGCGCCGACCAGGCCAGTCTCCTCGTCGGTGGTGAATACGCACTCGAGGGCCGGATGGACAATCGAATCATCGTTGAGCACGGTAAGCATAAGCGCGACGGCAATGCCGTTGTCGGCACCCAGGGTGGTGCCGTTGGCGGTAAGGACACCATCCTTGACGACCAGGTCGATACCATCGGTCGTAAAGTCGTGCTCAACGGAGCCCAACTTGTCGCACACCATGTCGATATGGCCTTGCAACATCACGGTCGGGGCGTTCTCGGCACCGGCAGATGCGGGCTTGCGAATGATGACGTTGTAGACCTCGTCCTGATACACATCGAGACCGCGCTCCTTGGCAAACGCGACCAGGAAATCGCTGATGCCCTTCTCGTTGCCAGACCCACGGGGGATCGCGCTGACCTCCTCAAAGAAATGGAACAGCTGGGCGGGCTCGTAGCCGGTAATCTTGTAGTCCATGATGCCTCCTTGGCGCAACTGGTTAGACAGTAAGACATGCGCCTTGTATATTCCCAGACTTTGCGTGCATAAACCAGTCGAAAACGCCGAGCGCCCCCGCATCATCGGCTAACGGCGGGGAAACACCACTTTATCAAGATAAAGCATGTTAGACGGGCCGCGCCGAAGGGACGCTGGACCCTTTAACCAACCTCAACGCTTGATCAACGTTTATGCATACGCCATTGGTATGTTTAATGAGATTTTTGTCCTCCGTCACGACGTAATCAACGTCGATGCGATTGGCAACGCCCAGCATCAGGTCGTCCTCAAAGTCATTGTGATGCTGTTTGAACACAAACGAATCAAAGACCTCGTCTGCACCGACCGAGGCAATAATCGACTTTTGCCGAATCAGGCGGATGCACGCCCACGCCGTCTCGTCGGCACCGGCGATAGCTTCTGGAGTGAGAGCTCCCCCACGGCGGGCGTCGGCCTTCATCGTCCTTCCCAAGATGTAATAGACGTCTTTGACAGACAAGGAGGACGAGAAAAGGACGATATCCTCCGCTTCCGCTGCACGAGAAAAGAGCTCGACTATCGGCCTGGTCGCATTCGTACGAGCAAGAAAGTAATCTAGCCAGACGTTCGTGTCTATTAACAGTTTGAGCGTATGCTTCGTTCCGACGCCGCTCATGATTCGATCCAATCGCTAAATCTCTCGCTCATCATTTGGTCGTATAACTCGTCATAATCTAAGGCTTCATCGGAGCTCGGCCTCTGAATCGAGAACCGTTCGTAAAAACTCGAAACTAACGCAGCCCCTTCCGAGACATGAGATGAACGTGCCTTCTATCGTATGTCGTCAGGCAGGGCTTCGTCATTATTC
>CABSBK010000156.1 GCA_902475865.1 uncultured Collinsella sp. | reverse complement strand
CTACGCATCACCAATCTAGTTCGGTTTCATCCTTTGCATTTGTCCAGATAAAACCTGCCGAAATCAACATCCCTTTTTGGCAGGTTTAGAGTTCTACGCTTTCGGCGCCGTTGATGGTTAGGTCGTGCTCGTAGAAGGCGGTGAGGGCGCGGATGGCGTACATCACGTCGCGCACGCCGCCGGTCTCGTAGCTCGAGTGCATGGCCAGCTGCGGCAGACCCACGTCCACGGCATGCATGCTCGCCTGCATATTGGACAGGTTGCCGAGGGTGGAACCGCCCGCCATATCACTCTTGTTGGCGAAGGCTTGCGTGGGCACATCGGCGTCATCACAGATGGCCTGGAACACCGCGCGGCTAAAGGCATCGGTGCAGTAGTGCTGGTTGGCAGCTTCCTTGATGACGATGCCGCCGTTGAGCACAACCTGGTTGCGGGCATCGCACTTCTCGGCGTGGTTGGGGTGCACGGCATGCGCGTTGTCGCAGCTCACGAGCATCGATGCGGCAAGGGCGCGATGATACGACTCGTCGTCAAAGCCCAGCGATCCGTTGATGCGGCGCAGCGCGTCGGCCAAGAACGTCGACATGGCGCCCTGCTTGGTCTCGGAGCCAACCTCCTCATTATCAAAGCAGCAGAAGACCGAGACGTCGCGCGCGTTCTCGGCACCCAAAAATGCCTGCAGCGAGGTGTAGGCGCAGGCCAGGTCGTCGAGCTTGGGCGTCGAGATAAACTCGTCGGCCCAGCCCCAAATGCGCGCATCCTGACGATTGACCAGGAACAGATCGCGGCCCAAAATTTGTTCGGGCTCAACGTCCAGCTCGTCGGCGATCAGAGCATCAAAGTCGCCCTGCTTAAGCTCGCCGGCGCTGATGAGCGGACACAGGTCGACAGCTCGGTTGGGAGCAAAGCCCTCATTGACGCCACGGTTCATATGGATGGCAAGGCTCGGAATGATGGCGACTTCGCGCTCGGTGGCAAGCAGGCGGCTCTCAATACGGTCGCCCTCGCGTACCAACACGCGGCCCGCGAGCGCCAGCGGGCGGTCGAACCAGGTGTAGTCGATCATGCCGCCGTAGGCCTCGGTGTTCAGGCGCAGCGTCTCGCCCGCGCCGTCGAGCTCGGGCACGGCCTTGACCTTAAACGTCGGCGAATCGCTGTGCGACGCCGCGAGCTGAAAATGATAGTCACCGGCAACGCCGTCCTCGCCCCACGTCGCGGCCAGGTCCTCGCCCACCTTAAAGGCAACAACGCTCGAGGTGTTGCGCTGCGTGTAATAACGCCCGCCCGGCTCGATGTCCCACGCCGCGTTCTCGGGCAGGTAGGTAAAGCCCGCCTCGTCGAGCTCGGCCATAATGGTCGCCGCCGTATGGAACATGCTGGGGCATGCCTCGATAAAGTCGATAAGGTCGTTGGCAGCCTCGATATCGTCGGCCGTCACGTGCACGCGCTCGGGCGCTTCCTGATCCGTCATGCTCTCCCCTTTCGCTGGGTTGATGGTCCCCTCCAGCATACCCCGCCACGTCAGTGCCGCACTCTTCATTCCGTGCTTAATTCCGCACCACTCACCAAGTTGAGCCATCATGCCCGCGCTCCTTTTGCGACAATTGCGCTAACAGGACGAGAGGAGCCGTCATGAAGCCACGTAACATTGCCATCGCCTGCGGTGTCGCGGGTGTCGCCGTCGGCCTTGCCGCTGCCGCCGGTATCGTTTACCGCAAGCAAATCAAGTCCGTCGCGTCGCTCAAACGCTTGACCGGCTACGCGGATGGCTATGACCTGTATGCAATCGACATCGCCTACGACTACGATCTTGATCGCATCATCGCCGCCGATGTGCGCGACGATCAGGCCTACATCGATGCTGTGGTGGCGCAGGTGTTGCTCGGCGTGCCTGCGCATGTCCAGGCGCCCCAGTTTGCCTGCAGCGCTTTTGTCGCCGTAGATGCCGAAGGCCGCGTGCGCACCGGTCGCAATTACGACTTTAAGGACGACACCTCGGCGCTGCTGGTGCGCAATCACCCACGCGGCGGCTACGCCTCCATCGGGTTTGCCGCCCTTAACAACCTGGGCGCCAACACTCCGCTTGATTCTGTCGCCGGACGCGCCGCCGCACTCATGGGCCCGTTTGCCCAGCTCGACGGTGTTAACGAATGCGGCGTGTCCATTGCCGTACTCACCCTGGATTCCAAACCCTGTGACCAGGACACGCAGCGCCCCGTCATCAATACCTCGCTCGCCATCCGCCTGATGCTCCACCGTGCCGCCACCACGCAAGAAGCTGTCGAACTGCTTTCCGCCTACCACATGCACGCCATGGCAGGACGCGATTACCACTTCTTTATCAACGACGCCGCCGGTGACGCGCGCGTAGTAAAGTGGGATCCGCGCGACCCCGACCGTGCATGCAAAGCGACTCCTGTACGCCAGGTTACGAACTTCTACGCCTGCTATGGCAACGAAGTGCTGCCCAACCAAAAGAATGGCGAGCTGGGCCATGGTAAAGAGCGCGCCGTCGCAATCGCCGATGTTCTTGACGCCCATGTCGGTGCCCAAGACGAGGCAGTCGCTTGGAAGGCCCTGCGCGCCGCAGCACAAGAGCCCAATCCGGAAGACATCACCAGTAATACGCAATGGTCGGTCGTCTTTGACAATACCGAACCCGCCGCCGCTATTACGCTGCGCCGCCACTGGGGCGACATCGACGCCTTCGCGCTGTAAGGAGCTGGCACCGTCGTCCTTACGCTCGCCTGACGTTGCGTACATTTCTATACATTTGAGCTAACACGTTTTACCCCCGCATCAACAGTGTGCGGGGGTAAACTTATGCGCATGTTATAACTTGCCCGGAAGGATTCACCATGCTTAGAATCGGTCTTCTTACTAGTGGCGGCGACTGCCAGGCGCTCAACGCCACCATGCGCGGCATCGTCAAAACGCTTATGACCAATAGCGAAGAGCCTATCGAGATTTATGGCTTTGAGGACGGCTATCAGGGCCTTATCTACAGCAGGTTCCGCGTCATGACGCCCGCCGATTTTAGCGGTATCCTCACCCGCGGCGGCACCATTTTGGGCACGAGCCGCACGCCGTTCAAGCGCCTGAACATTCCCGAGGCCGACGGCGTCGAGAAGGTGCCCGCGATGGTCCACACCTATCACAAGCTGCAGCTCGACTGCCTGTTTATGCTGGGCGGCAACGGCTCCACCAAGACCGCCAACCGCCTGCGCGAAGAGGGCCTCAACGTTATCGCCCTGCCCAAGACCATCGATAACGACACCTGGGGCACCGAGTTGACGTTTGGCTTTACGAGCGCCATCGACGTCGCCACCAAGTGCATCGACGACATCCACACTACCGCCTCGAGCCACGGGCGCGTGTTCGTTATCGAGATCATGGGCCACAAGGTTGGCTGGATCCCGCTGTACGCCGGCGTCGCGGGCGGCGCGGACGTCATCCTGATCCCCGAGATCCCCTACGACATGGACCAGGTCATCAAGACCATCGAGCATCGCATGGAAACCGGCAGCCGCTTTACCATCGTGGCCGTCGCCGAGGGCGCTATCTCCAAGGAGGACGCGGCGCTGTCCAAGAAGGAGTACAAGAAGAAGCTCGCCGAGCGCACGAGCCCGTCAATCGTGTACGACATCGCCAAGGAGATCGAGGCCAAGACCGGTCGCGAGACCCGCGTCGCCATCCCCGGTCACACGCAGCGCGGTGGCCAGCCCGACGCTCAGGACCGCATCTTTGCGACCCAGTGTGGCGTCGAGGCGGCGCTGGGCTGCCTGCGCGGCGAGTTTGGCTACATGATTGCCCTGCGTGAC
>CABSBK010000155.1 GCA_902475865.1 uncultured Collinsella sp. | reverse complement strand
CGACTACCGACCGCCCAGAGTCCCCTGCGCCCCTGGGAAAACCCCGCGCCCTAGGCTCCATACCGTCACCACCCAAAACGGAAAGGACGTGGGCACCATGACCGAAGCCGCTGTTGAAACCTACGACACCACGACCAGAGGCGCCGCCTCGATGGCAGCCTATCGTGCCGTTCGCATCTTGCAACTATTAAGCGAGAACACCGGCGAGGACAAGGCCATGCTTTCCGATGAGTTGATCCGGCGCCTCGCCCATCCCGACGACCCCGCCCGCATGCCCATCTCGGCGGCGCGGCGCAGCATCTACACCGCCATCTCCGCACTTCGCCATGCCGGATACGAAATTGAGTACAAGCGCGGCGTGGGGTATCGGCTCTTGACCCGTCCGCTCACCGACGAAGAGATCATCCGGCTCCACGGCATGGTCATGCGCAACCGCTCTACGCCCATCGCCATTCGAAAAAGCATGGCGCAGCACTTGGTCGCCATGGCAAGCGCCGATGTTCGCGGCTACCTCGATGCACCCGAGCCTGCTCCAAGCGCCGGCGGCAAATCCACCAAGGCCACGCGCACGCCCGTCAAGCGCATCGACACCTGCGAGCTCGTCGAGCAGGCCATCGACCACGGAACCACGGTGAGTTTTGATATTTCGAGCGTCACGGCACGTGGCGAAACCGAAGTAGCACGGATGACGCTCCGCCCCTTTGCCATCAAGCAACGAGACGGCATCTCGTATTTGCTGGGAACGGTCTATGACGCCCGAGGCGCCGATGACACGCTGCGTAGCGTAGAGATCGGCCGCATGAGAAACGTCACCACGCGTCTCCTCGACGGCAAAAAGCTCTTCGCGGCCCTGAACGAGGATAGCGACGCCGCCTCCGCTGCATAAGACCCTCCACTGCACATCGACCACTCATGCCGCCCATCCGGTTCTGTATTAAAAAACCCGCCAGGTTATTGTAAAAATGGACATCGGCGCTACTATAGAGCCACTTGCACTTTGTTTGAGTGCAGTGTTTCCAGCCATTTCTATACTGGGGGTAACGATATGAAGGACATCACCATCAGCCGCAGGAGCCTTCTGGTCTCTGCCGGCCTGCTCGCGCTCGCTCCGCTCGCCGGATGCGGCGGCAACTCTGGTTCCGGCTCTGCTGCCGCCGGTTCCGACTACACCGTCGGCATTCTGCAGCTCACCGAGCACTCCGCACTCGACGCCGCCAACGACGGCTTTGTCAAGGCCATCAAGAAGAGCGGCCTTAAGGTCAAGATCGATCAGAAGAACGCCCAGAACGACCAGTCCACGTGTAAGTCCATCGCCGACAAGTTCGTGGGCGATGGCGTCGATCTAATCTATGCCATCGCCACGCCCGCCGCGCAGGCCGCCGCTGGCGCCACCGCCGATATCCCCATCGTGGGCTGCGCCATCACCGACTACGCCGCCTCGGGCCTGGTCCAGGACAACGATAAGCCCGGCACCAACGTCACTGGCGCCTCCGACCTCACCCCGGTCGCCGAGCAGCTCGAGATGATGCAGAAGGTCCTGCCCGACGTAAAGAAGGTCGGCCTGCTCTACTGCACCGCCGAGTCCAACTCCGACGTCCAGATCAAGGCCGCCAAGAAGGAGCTCGACAAGCTGGGCCTGGAGTACACTGACTTCACCGTCTCGAGCTCCAACGAGATTCAGTCCGTCGTCGAGTCTGCCGTGGGCAAGGTCGACGCGCTCTATTCCCCCACTGACAACACCATCGCCGCGGGCGCTTCGCAGGTCGGTCAGATCTGCAAGGAGAATAAGCTCCCCTTCGTGACCGGCGAGGAAGGTATGTGCATGGCCGGCGGCCTGTTCACCCTCTCCATCAACTATGAGGACCTGGGCTACGCCGCGGGCGAGATGGCCGTTAAGATTCTGAAGGGCGAGGCCAAGCCCGAGGATATGCCGATCAAGCACCTCTCGAGCAAGGACGTGGGCGTCGTCAAGAACGACGAGATGGCCGAGGCTCTGGGCATCGATCTTTCCGCTCTGGACGAGTAGCGCCATGCGCGGTAGCGCGTCTAGGGCACGCGCTCGCGCCATAGCTGCGTTATTCAATATCTGAGCCACAGGGACGAACGCCAAAGACCGGCGTTCGCCCTGCTTGTTACGGATGAGACAAAACATCCGGCCGCAGCTCTTTTATGCATTGTTACCGCTATCATGGTGACTCACGTGTCCACCCTATCCTAGGAGGTATGAAGCATGCTTATTGCATTGCAGGGCGCCGTTTCGCAGGGCGTCCTCTGGGGCATTATGGTGCTTGGCGTGTTTATCACGTTCCGCTTGCTCGACATCCCCGATATGACCTGCGACGGCAGCTTTGCCCTCGGCGGCTGCGTCTGCGCCGTGCTCATCGTCAATAACAACGTCGACCCGTTGCTTGCTGTTTTGGCCGGCATGTGCGCCGGCGCCATCGCGGGCGCCGTCACGGGCATTTTGACCACCGTCTTTGAGATTCCCGCGATCCTCGCCGGAATCCTCACCCAGATCAGCCTGTGGTCCATCAACCTGCGCATCATGGGCAAATCCAATACGCCCATCCTTGCCAAGGGCACCATCTTCTCGTCTGTCAGCAACATGACGGGCCTGCCGCAGTCCACTGTCGCCATCATCCTGGGCATCTTGCTCGCTGTGGCTATCGTCGCCATCCTGTATTGGTTCTTTGGCACCGAGATCGGCTCGGCGCTGCGCGCCACCGGCAATAACGAGTACATGATCCGCGCCCTGGGCGTCAACACCAACTCCACCAAGATGATCGCCCTCGTGCTCTCCAACGCCCTCATCGGCCTTTCGGGTGCGCTCATCTGCCAGAGCCAAAAGTATGCCGACATTGGCATGGGCACCGGTGCCATCGTCATCGGCCTTGCCGCCATCGTCATTGGCGAGGTGCTCGGTCGTCTGCTGCCCGGCGGTCTCACGCAGTTTAGCGTCCGTCTTGCCTCCGCGGTCTTTGGCTCCGTGGTGTACTTCCTCATCCGCGCCATCGTGCTGCAGCTGGGCATGGACGCCAACGACATGAAGCTGCTCTCCGCCGTAATTGTCGCCGTGGCCCTGTGCGTGCCCGTGGTTTGGGAGCGCTACAAGCTCCGCAGCTCCTACACGAAGGGGGATGAGGCAGATGCTTAAGCTCTCGCACGTCAAAAAGACCTTTAACAAAGGCACCGTCACCGAGAAACGCGCGCTCACCGGCGTCGACCTCACCCTCAACGACGGCGACTTTGTAACCGTGATCGGC
This sequence comes from uncultured Collinsella sp., assembly GCA_902475865.1. Taxonomy (GTDB): domain Bacteria; phylum Actinomycetota; class Coriobacteriia; order Coriobacteriales; family Coriobacteriaceae; genus Collinsella. The sequence continues at coordinate 563 of CABSBK010000155.1, read as the reverse complement.
GGCAACGGTGCCGGCAAGTCCACGCTGCTCAACATGATCGCCGGCGTGTATCCGCTCGATTCGGGTGTCATCGAGCTCGACGGCACCGACATCTCGCGCCTGAGCGAGTCGCAGCGCGCCAAGTACCTGGGCCGCGTGTTCCAGGACCCCATGCGCGGCACCGCAGCCGACATGCAGATTGCCGAGAACCTGGCCCTCGCCAAGCGCCGCGGCCAGCATCGCGGTCTTTCGTGGGGCGTCACCAAGGCCGAGAAGGACGAGTACGTTGAACTGCTCAAGCGCCTGGACCTCGGTCTGGACACGCGCCTCAACGCCAAGGTCGGCCTGCTTTCGGGTGGCCAGCGCCAGGCACTCACCCTGCTCATGGCCACGCTCACCAAGCCGCGCCTGCTGCTGCTCGACGAGCACACTGCGGCCCTCGACCCCAAGACGGCCTCTAAGGTGCTCAATCTGACCGAGGAGATCGTCGACGAGAACCACCTGACCACGCTCATGGTCACGCATAACATGAACGACGCCATCCGCCTGGGCAATCGTCTGATCATGATGCACGAGGGCCACGT
>CABSBK010000154.1 GCA_902475865.1 uncultured Collinsella sp. | reverse complement strand
CTTGGCCTTATGTACGGCGCCCTGCTCTCGCTCTACGAGATTTCGCTTGCCATCGCCCGTGTGGTCATTACCGCGCGCGAGGGCAAGGAGGGCTTGTTTGTGAGCCGCCTGGACCTGTTCTCGGACGACGAGGACGACGAGGAGTAAAACGGTATGCACGAGGTTGGCATTGTCAACGGCATACTCGATACAGTGATTCGCGCGGCGCGTGGGGCGGGGGCCTCGCGCGCCGTTTTGGTAACACTTCGTATCGGGGATATGACCGAGGTCGTGCGCGAGGCGCTCGACTTTGCGTGGGAGACGTTTCGCGACGAGGACCCGCTCACGCAAGGGTGCGAACTTTGGGGGGAGGAAGTCCATCCACAAAGCGAGTGCCTGGACTGTGGTGAGCTGTTTGAGCACGACCGCTTTCATTGTCGCTGCCCCCAGTGTGGCGGCGCCAACGTGCGCCTGCTGCACGGCCGCGAGCTCGACATCGCAAGTATCGAAATCGAAACCCCCGACGATTAGCCCGCCAGCCATCTAGTGATGGGGTATAAAGGGGCCAAAGTAAGGAGCGCTGAGTATGGCTGAGAAAACGATTGATATCGCGTCGCCGATTCTGTCGCGCAATGAGCGCCTGGCAGATCAGCTGCGTCAGCGATTTAATGAGGCAGGCACCTACGTGATCAATGTGCTGTCGAGCCCCGGTTCGGGCAAGACCACCACGATCTTGGGCACCAACGAGCGCCTGCGCGACAAGGCCGGCCTGCGTTGCGCCGTCATCGAGGGCGATATCGCCTCGGACGTCGACGCCATTACCATGAAGGAAGCCGGCATGCCCGCCATCCAGATTAACACGGGCGGCCTGTGCCACCTCGAGGGCAACATGATCATGGAGGCCGTTGACGCGTTCGACCAGGCGGTGGGCCTTCAAAACATCGACGTCATCTTTATCGAAAACGTGGGTAACCTGGTCTGCCCAGTCGACTTTGACCTGGGCGAGAACCTGTCCATCATGATCCTCTCGGTGCCCGAGGGCGACGACAAGCCCATCAAGTACCCGGGCATCTTCCAACACGCCGGCGCGCAGTTGCTCAACAAGGTCGACGTGGCCCCGGCTTTCGATTTTGACATGGATAGTTATACTAAGACACTCGATGACCTCAATCCGCAGGCGCCGCGGTTTGCCGTGAGCGCGCGCAAGGGCGAGGGCATGGATGCCTGGTGCGATTGGCTCATCGGGCAGATTGAGCAAGCAAGGGCGTAAGTCGGCCGCCATACGGGCGGGCGTAGCCGCAGAGATACGAGATAGGAGCCTCTTTTGAAGCTCATCATCGCCGAGAAAAATGACGCCGCGCGTCAGATCGCCGAGCGGCTGTCCACGGGTAAGCCCAAAAAGGACAAGGTGTACAACACCGCCATCTACCGTTTTGAGTGGAAGGGCGAGGAGTGCGTGACCATCGGCCTTGCCGGTCACATCCTGGCGCCCGATTTTTGCGACAGCGTGCTGTTCGATAAAAAGCTGGGTTGGTATTCGGTGACCGAGGACGGCGAAATGCTGCCGGCCGACATGCCCGATGGCCTGGCCCGCCCGCCGTACGACACCAAGCGCAAGCCGTTCCTTGCCGACGGCATTTCCATCAAGGGCTGGAAGCTCGAGAGCCTGCCTTACCTCACCTGGGCACCGGTCATTAAGCTACCGGCCGAGAAGGAGCTTATTCGCTCGCTCAAGAACCTGGCTAAGAAGTCCGACAGCGTCATCATCGCCACGGACTTCGATCGCGAGGGCGAGCTGATCGGTTCGGACGCCCTCAACAAGGTGCGTGAGGTGGCGCCCGACTTGCCGGTTGCCCGCGCCCAATACTCTTCGTTTACCAAGGCCGAGATCACGCACGCCTTCGATAATCTTGTTTCGCTCGACCAGAACCTGGCCGACGCCGGCGAGAGCCGCCAGCATATCGACCTCATTTGGGGCGCGGTGCTCACGCGCTATCTGACGCTCGCCAAGTTTGGCGGCTTTGGCAACGTGCGCTCTGCCGGCCGCGTGCAGACGCCGACGCTTGCCCTGGTGGTCGAGCGCGAGCGCGAGCGCATGGCATTTGTGCCCGAGGACTATTGGCAGATTCGCGGCATGGGTGCCGCGCAGGGTGCCGCCGAGGACGATCGCTTTAAGATCGCGCACAAGACGGCGCGCTTTACCGACAAGGATGCTGCCGAGACGGCGTATGGTCACGTCGACGGCGCCAAGACGGCGACCGTTGCCGCGGTGACCAAGCGCTCGCGTAAGCAGCAGCCGCCCACGCCGTTTGCGACGACCTCGCTGCAGGCTGCCGCCGCGGCCGAGGGCATCTCGCCTGCGCGTACGATGCGCATCGCCGAGTCCCTCTACATGGCCGGTCTTATCAGCTACCCGCGTGTCGACAATACCGTGTACCCTGCGACGCTCGATCTGGGCGCCGTGGTGAGCGACCTGGCAAAGATCAACCCGGCGCTGGCGCCCGTGTGCAAAAAGGTGCTCGCCGGTCCCATGAAGCCCACGCGCGGCAAAGTCGAGACCACCGACCACCCGCCAATCTATCCCACGGGCGAGGGCGATCCGTCCACGCTCGACGGCGGCCAGCGTAAGCTCTACGATCTCATCGCCCGTCGCTTCCTGGCGACGCTTATGGGTCCTGCGACCATCGAGAACACCAAGCTCGAGCTCGATGTGAACGGCGAGCCGTTCGTGGCTTCGGGCGACGTGCTCGTGACCCCGGGCTTCCGCGAGGCCTATCCGTACGGCCTTAAGCGCGACGAGCAGATGCCGCCGCTGGAGCAGGGCGATACGGTCGACGTGTTCGACATTAAGCTCGAGGCCAAGCAGACCGAGCCGCCCGCGCGCTACAGCCAGGGCAAGCTCGTGCAGGAGATGGAAAAGCGCGGCCTGGGCACCAAGTCCACGCGCGCGAGCATCATTGAGCGCTTGTATGCCGTGCGCTATCTCAAAAATGATCCCGTTGAGCCGAGCCAGCTGGGTATCGCCATTATCGATGCACTGTCGCAGTTTGCCCCGCGCATCACGAGCCCCGATATGACCAGCGAGCTCGATGGCGATATGACCCGTGTGGAGCGCGGCGAGGATACCGAAGAGCATGTCGTGACGCACTCGCGCGCGCTGCTGGCCGGCGTGCTCGACGAGCTGCTCAAGCACACGCAGGAGCTGGGCGACGCCATCAGCGATGCCGTCACGGCCGATGCGCGCGTGGGTGCCTGCCCCAAGTGCGGCAAGGATCTGGTTATGAAGACGAGCGCCAAGACCCGCGGCAGCTTTATCGGCTGCATGGGCTGGCCCGACTGCGACGTGACCTATCCGGTGCCGAGCGGCGTCAAGGTGAGCCCGCTCGAGGGCGAGGCGGCCGTGTGCCCCGAGTGCGGTGCGCCGCGCATTAAGTGCCAGCCGTTCCGCCAGAAGGCTTTCGAGATTTGCGTGAACCCCACGTGCCCCACCAACTACGAGCCCGATCTTAAGGTGGGCGAGTGCAAGGTGTGCGCCGAGGCAGGACGCCATGGCGACCTGATCGCGCACAAGAGCGAAAAGAGCGGCAAGCGCTTTATCCGCTGCACCAACTACGATGACTGCGGCGTGAGCTATCCGCTGCCGGCGCGCGGCAAGCTCGAGGCGACGGGCGAGACCTGTCCCGAGTGCGGCGCTCCCATCGTGGTGGTCAACACGGCGCGCGGTCCGTGGCGTATCTGCGTCAACATGGACTGCCCGACCAAGGAGAAGAAGCCCGCCCGCGGCCGCAAGACCACAACCAAGGCGAGCACGGCGAAGAAGACGACCGCGGCCAAAAAGACGACGGCGGCAAAGAAGGCCAC
>CABSBK010000153.1 GCA_902475865.1 uncultured Collinsella sp. | reverse complement strand
GAAGTACTCTGTGCCATGGTTCTCGGCTCCTTATGACTCGAAATGGTAAAGCGTTAGCGGATGATGGTCGCGCCGGTCTTGTGCGAAACGTAGACAGCGGCCTTGTTGATCGCGACGTTGATGAGGATGTAGATGACCGCGATAACCAGGTAGACCGACACGAGGGCGTCGTAGTTGGTAATGAGCACGCGGGCGTTTTGCATGAGGTCGGGGTAGCTCACCACGTAGGCGACGGTGGTGTCTTTGACTACGACCACAAGCTGCGAAATCAAGGATGGAATGATAAACCGAATCGCCTGGGGCAATACGATTTTAAAGGTGATTTTAGCCTTGGAGAGACCGAGTGCCTGGGCCGCCTCGACCTGGCCGCGCGGCACGGCGTTGACGCCGGCGCGGAAGATCTCGGCCAGCACGCCGGCGGCAGCGAGCGCGACGGGAAGCGTGAGCATCCAAAACGACGGCAGCGCAATTTTGTACTGGGGCAGCACCAAAAAGAAGAAGTAGATGAACAGCAGGCTCGGGACGCCACGGAAGAAATCGGTGAGCACGCGGCAGACCAGCTGCAGCGGCTTAATGTCGCTGGTGCGGCCGAGCATAAGGGCTAAGCCCAGCACCAGCGCGATGGCGCCAGCGGTGAGTGCGACTTTAACGGTGCCCTCAAAGCCGGCAAGCAAGAACTTCCAGGTGGTGAGATGCGTAAAGAAATACCAATAGTGGACCGAAAGCTGGCCGGTCACATAAAAGCGCTGCAACACGAGGGCGACGACCGCGGCGACGGCAACAAGCGAGATGGCGGTGCCGATGCGAATCTTGGCGCGCATCTTGGGGCCGGGAGCCTCGTAGAGCGCATCGCGCATGGTGAGCGCGGGGGAGGAGTGCTTGCTCATCGGAGGATCCTCACCTTCTTATCGATGTAGTTGCCAATGTGGCTCACCACAAAGGCCGTGCCCAGGTAGCCGAGCGCCGAGATAAAGAACGCGGCGACGCCGCCGAGCGAGCGGGTATTGATGTAGCTCACCACGCCGGTGAGCTCCTGCGGTTTAAGCGGCACCTGGCTGCCCAAGGCGGTAGTGAGCATGACGGCGATAAAGAGGTTGGTCATGGGCAGCACGCTCGAACGCAGTGCCTGTGGAATCACGATCTTGGCGAGGATGCGGTTAAAGCTCATGCCGAGCGAACGTGCGGCTTCGACCTGGCCGACGCCGACGGTGTTGATGCCACTCATGAAGTTCTCGGAGCCAAAGGCCGAGCCCAAAAGGACCGTGGCGACGATAACGCAGGTGCGGTAGGGCAGGACGACCTTGAGCGGCGGCAGCGCATAGACGACGATGATGAGCAGCGCGATGCCGGGGATGTTACGGAAGACCTGGACATACAGGTCGCCAAAGACGCGCAGCGGCTTGAGCGGCGACACGCGCATCACGGTGACGGCGACGGCCAGTACCATGGCGATGGCAAACGACTCAAGCGTCATGCCCCAGGTTGCGAGCAGCGCGTCGATATAGTTCTGGCCATAGAGCGACCAGAGTTCGGAGAGACTCATGCGGACCTCCCGCCGATAAGGAAAGGGGCTCCCGTGTGTACGGAAGCCCCGACAACTCAGTGAGGAAACAGTTTACCGCAATAAAGCGCATCATGCGTTTCCGTATGGTTTCGTTGCGGCCGTTACCAGGCTCGCTGCCTAGGCGCCGATCTCGGGCAGCTCGGGAACGTTGGTGTCGCCCGTACGGTCGCCGATGCAGATCTGCCACAGCTCGGTCCAGGTGCCATCGTCCTCGATCTTCTTAAGGAAGTCGTTGACAAAGGCGACGCCGTCGGAATCGAGCGGCAGGCCAATGCCATAGGGCTCCTTGCTGCCGAAGGGCTTGCCGGCGATCTTGTACTTACCGGGCTCGCGGACCAGGGCGCTCTGCTGCATGTTGTTATCGATGACGTAGGCGTCAACGCGGCCCTGCTGGAGTGCCTGGCGGGCCTCCTCGTCGGTCTTGAACTCCTGCTGGCTGGCCTTGGGAGCGAACTCCTCCAGGATGGCGGGGCCGTTGGAGCCGGACTGGACGGCGACGTTCTTGTCGGCCAGGTCGTCGACGCTCTTAATGTCGTCGTTATCGGCGAGCACCAGGATGGCCTGCTGGGTGTAGTAGTAGGGGCCGGCGAAGGAGACGAGCTTCTTGCGCTCGTCGGTAATGGTGTAGGTGGCAAAGACGGCGTCGACCTGGCCGTTCTGCAGGACGGACTCGCGCGTATCCGAGGTCACCTGCGTGATCTCGACCTTGTTCTCGCCCAGAATGTAGTTGGACAGGAGCTGTGCGATACCGGCGTCGAAGCCGCGGGTCTGACCGTCTTTCTCGTTGAGGAGGGAGAAGAGCGTGGAGGTCTGAACGCCACCGATCTTAAAGACGCCGGCGTCCTTGACGGCCGTGGCCCAGGTGCTGGCGGCGATGGCGTCGTCATCGGCCTTGGGGCCGTCGTTGACGAGCTTGTCGAATGCCTTGGCATCGAGTGTGGCGGAAACCTCGGTATCCTCGGAGCCCTTGGAGGAGCCGGTGGCGGAACCCTTGTCGGCCTCGGCGCTGGTGTCAGAGCAGCCGGCAAGACCAAGGCCGGCGACGGTTGCGAAGGTGGCGGCAACGAAGCCGCGGCGGTCGAGAACGACCTGCTGGGAGAGGTTCTTGCTCATGGTAGAACACCTTTCTCAATAAAATCCCTAGCGGTTGAGTAGAGTTATACCCTATTGCGCTCAAATGGGTCAACACGAAATAACACAGAAACATACTTACCTTATGGGTTATTCTACCTACCAAAAAGGGACAGGTTTATTTTGGCAGGTTTTATCTGGGCAAACGTTAATTATTGCAGCTAAGAAAGCGTTTTGCGGACGACACGATCGCTCGCAGCGGTCGCTATAATGGCGGCAACGCGATGCATATATAAGTAAGGAGAGCGCGTATGAACGGTTATTCGTTTTTCGCACCGACCATGACTTAGAACCACCACAAAGGGGACAGGCACCGTTGTGGTGGTTCTTGCAGATGTGGCGGCCTGCCTCTCTGTTTTGTCTCAATCTGTAACAGGTAGACGAGGAAATGGGTTCTAGCTGTTACAGATCGAGATTATCTCTTCAGGGGGATTCGAATGTCTCGATCTGTAACATCTGGACGGACAAAAGGTCTCTATCTGTTACAGATTGAGACAAAGGTCAGGGACTAAGACGTCTTGTCTAGATCTGTAACAGGTGGACGGGAATTCGGGCCATGGATGTTACAGATTGAGATAACCGCGTCGCGAAAATAAAAACCTCCGCAGGGGTGCTTCCCTTGCGGAGGTTATTTACTCGTTGAGTAGCCTTACGGCTTCGGCGGCCATGTTCTCGACCGTCATGCCGTTCTGCGCGAGCAGCTCGTTGGGGTCGTAGCGGTCGGGGAAGCCCTTGGCGATGCCAAAGGTGCGCGTGCGCACAGGCGTGCAGGCCAAGTAGCACGCGACACGCTCGCCCCACCCACCGTCCAAGATGCCGTCCTCGAGGGTGACGACAACGCGATGCTCGGCGGCAAGGCTGTCGAGAAACTTGCGGTCAAGCTCGGTTGCAAAGCGCGGGTTGACGAGCGTGGCCTCGATGCCGTACTCGGCAGCCAAGCGGTTTGCCACGTGCTCGCCCAGTTCAAAGAAGTCGCCAAGCGCAAGCACGGCTACATCGCGGCCCTGACGCGCGACGTTGTAGCGCACGACGCTGTAATCGGCGCCCTCGGCGGGCGCCAGATCGGGACGGCTTACCAGGCCGATGCCCGGTACGCGGATTGCCACGGGATGCTCGCGGTGGTCGAGCGACCAGCTCAGCATGGACAGGTATTCTTCCATGCAGGCCGGTGCCAGGTAGC
>CABSBK010000152.1 GCA_902475865.1 uncultured Collinsella sp. | reverse complement strand
GAAACCGTATGGGCGCGAGAGGCCCTCACCTGGTTGAGCTTTGTCTTAAGGTTGAGCAGCTCTACGCGGGGCCGCTGTATGTTCCCACCGGTTGCAACCCCACGTTTTTTACGCGCATGCGCCACATTATGCAATCCAAGTACATCGACTGCATGATTAGGGGAGCGAATGCCGCTCTCGAGGAAAATGACCTGCAATCGGCAATTTGGCTCGTTGAATCGGGGCTTCGCCAAGAGACGGCGCGCGAGGACATGGTTCGCTGTGCCATGCGCGTTTACGGTGCGGCGGGACGACGTCGCGATGTTGTCGAGCTATACAGCGGCCACATGCACCACCTGCGAGAGCAGGTTCAAGGCGTGCCCGAGCCCGAGACAAGGCGCCTGTATGAGCGCCTGGTCGAAGGCAGGCTCAAGCGCGTGCTTGTCGAGCGATAAAAAACGGGCGTCCGAATCACTCGGACGCCCGCAGACTTGTTCGGTATGACCAGTCGGTTTTAGACGAGCTTGATCTTCTCGATATCCTTGCGCGAGGACTCGCGATACAGCGAGAACTTGCGGCCGATAACCTGAACGACGTCGGCGTGGCAGCGCTCGGCGAGCTCCTCGGCGGCCTCGCGGGCAGAAAGGCTGGAGCCGTCCAGCACGGAGCACTTAACGAGCTCGTGCTTCTCCAGGTAGGCAACCGTCTGCTCGACGGTGCCCTCGTTGACATCGGACTTACCGATGATGATGGCGGGGTTGAGGTGATGGGCCATGCTGCGAAGCTGCTTGACCTGGGCTCCTGTCAGTGCCATGGGTTCTCGCTTTCTATGTATGGGGCGCCCCGCGATGGGGCCTTAATCTACGTGAGCTGTCCCACGATAGCGCAGGAACGGCGCGGTGTGGAGCGCGTTTGCCCAGTTCGCAAAGAATGCGGATGCCGGGCGGGAAGACGATGCAAGCTTTAGATGGGCTACGGGCGGGGTACGGAGACCGGCTCCCAGGCGATAAACGCCCATCGGACTTTGCGGATGTGGTCGAGCATGTAGCGTCCCTGCGGTACGCCCTTGGATCCCGGCTCGCCGGCATGGGGGTTCTCGATCATGTGGTGGGCGATATAGTCGCGCAGGTGGTCGATCTTGTCCTCGTTGCCATGCTCGAGCATGCGAGAAAAGTCCGCCACGCCCGCCTCGAGACTATCGAAGGTGTCGCGACGGGGCGATTCAAAATACGTGACCTGCGGCAGTGCACCCATCTGAATAAGGATGTTAAAGGCATACACAAAACCATTGCTGCAGGTAACCGAGGCGCCGATGGCGTTCATCAGATGCAGGTCATAACGCGGGCTGGAGTTGGCGACCATTGTGACAGCACAACGCCGACGAGCCGTACGATCAAGCTTGGCAAGCGCACCTTTTAGATTGGTCGTCGTAACCGACCGACTGGCAAAGGCAACATCCACCGCTTTCACAACCGGTCCAACCAAATCCCAATCATCATCCCAAGCAAGCTCAAGCGGCGTAATGCGATCCTCGAGCCCATAGTACTCAATACCAGCATCAAGCGTGCCCAACATAGCAGGAGAGAAGTCGGCAGCAATCACGGAATGCCCGGCCTGAGCAAGCGGAATAGCAATCGACCCAGCCCCGCACCCCATATCAAGCACCGACTCACCAGGCTCAAGTGCCAGCAGTTTTATAAAATCCCGAGCATACGGGGCAGTCTCCAATGGCCGAAAATGCCGAGCCCGCTTATCCCACTCAAAAGGATCATCAGCCCGATGCCGAGCGGCCTGCAGACGCATCCATTCGCCATTCCAATCCGCAGAAAGCAGCTCAGAACGAATCAAATCATCAGCCACGGGCCATCTCCCTCACAACAAAAAAGCGACTCCTCCCAAAAGAAGAGCCGCAACCAGCATATATCAGAAAGAACCGATCCAACGCTAAACCGCCATACCAGCAAAGTAGGGCAGAAGCGAAGCGACTGCCAAAGGGATAGAACCCAACTGAGGTCCCGTTGTGCGGGAGCCCCGGGGAGGGCAAATATATAAGGTCGATCGCGAGTTCCGCACGAGCCGGAGAGCACTTAATGTGCTCTCCGTGCGAGTCAGGACTGTCCGAGCAGGCGACCTTATATATTTGCCCTCCCCGGGGCTCCTCGCCAGTCCCCCTCAGCTAGTTCTTGAGCGAGTTCAGCGGCGCTGGGAAGCGTCCGCCGCGGTGGGCGAGCACGGTGCCGGCGTTGGGGTTCACCGGCATGATGGGCGCACGGCCAAACAGGCCGCCGTACTCAACGCAGTCGCCCACGCCCTTGCCGATGGCGGGAATCACGCGCACGGCCGTGGTCTTATTGTTGATGACGCCGATGGCCATCTCGTCGGCGATGATGCCGGCGATGGTCTCGACCGGGGTGTCGCCGGGGATGGCGATCATGTCCAGGCCGACGGAGCACACGCAGGTCATGGCCTCGAGCTTCTCGAGCGAAAGCGCGCCGGCCTCGACGGCTGCGATCATGCCGGCGTCCTCGGACACGGGGATAAAGGCACCCGAGAGACCGCCCACGCTGGAGCTGGCCATGACGCCGCCCTTCTTGACGGCATCGTTGAGCATGGCGAGTGCGCAGGTCGTGCCCGGGCCACCGCAGGTGCCCACGCCGATGATCTCGAGGATACGCGCGACGGAGTCGCCGATGGCGGGCGTGGGAGCCAGCGACAGGTCGACAATGCCCTTCTCGACACCCAGGCGACGGGCGGCCTCGCGGCTCATGAGCTCGCCGGCACGGGTGATCTTAAAGGCGGTCTGCTTGATCTTCTCGGCGACCTCCATCATCGATGCGGAATCGGGCAGCGTCTCCAGGGCTGCGGCCATAACGCCGGGGCCCGAGACGCCTACGTTGATGACGGCGTCGGCTTCGCCACCGCCGTGGACGGCGCCCGCCATAAACGGGGAGTCCTCGACCATGTTGGCAAAGCAGACAAACTTGGAGGCGCCAACGGAATCCTCGTCTGCCGTAAGCTTGGCGGCATCGATGATGGTCTGAGCCGCCATGAGCACGGCATCCATGTTGATGCCGGCGCGCAGGCTGGCGACGTTGACGCTGGAGCAGACGCGGCTGGTGGCGGCGAGCGCCTGGGGGATGGACTGGATGACACGGCGGTCGGCATCGCCGATGCCCTTCTGGACGAGCGCGGAGAAGCCGCCCAGGTAATCGATGCCGAGGGTCTCGGCCGCGCGGTCGAGGGCATGCGCGATGGGGGTGAGGTCCTCATCCTTGCAGCACGCGGCGATCTGCGCCACCGGGGTGACGGAAACGCGCTTGTTGACAATGGGGATACCGTACTCGCGCTCGAGGTTCTCGGCGGTCTCGACCAGGTGCTCAGCCGTGTACGTCACGTGGTCGTAGATCTTCGTGCACATGCGGTCGAGGTTCTCGTCGCCGCAACCCATGAGCGAAACACCCATGGTGATGGTCCTGATGTCGAGGTTCTGCTCCTCAACCATGCCGCGGGTTTCCGCGATTTCTGCGGGCGTGATCGCCATCCTTGCGCTCCTATCTGCCAAAACGAGCATAGTCTTATCTATTCTAACGTGCCGCAGGTGCCAAGTGGCGCGTGCGGCACGTTTTGGTGCTCGGTTGTTTCCGTTGTGTTACTGCCCAAAGACCTCTTCGGCGATGCGCGCGCTTTCGGCGGCGTCCTTGGCGTAGTAGTCAGCGCCGATCTGCTTGGCGTATTCGGGGGTGAGCACGGCACCGCCTACGATGATCTTGACGCCTGGCACCTCGGCATGAAGCAGCTTGATGGTCTCTTCCATGGCCACGACGGTGGTAGTCATAAGCGCCGAGAGGCCGACGAGTTTGATGTCACGCTCCCGTACAGTCTTGAGCACCTCTTGCGG
>CABSBK010000151.1 GCA_902475865.1 uncultured Collinsella sp. | reverse complement strand
CTCCTCAACGACAATCAGATTCGGTTTCTTCCCACGCCGGGTGCCTCGTATCAGGACGCAGGCTTTAACTTTAAGGTTTGGGCTTGCGCCGAGCGTGCCGCGTTTATTACGGACCCCATTTTGTGCTATCGCCAGGATAACGAGAAGAGCTCTGTTAATTCGCCCAACAAGGTGTTTTGCGTGTGCGACGAATATGCCGAGATGCAGCGCTTTTTGGATCAACGCCCCGAGCTTAAGACTCGGCTTCAGGGCATTTTAATGCGCATGAAGGTCGATACGTACCGCTGGAATGATGAGCGCCTGGTCGCTGAGTTGCGCGAGCAGTTTTGGGAGAAAGCATCTCCCGAGCTTAAGGTTGATTGGGATGCCGGTCGTTTTGACCTGTCGCTGTTCGATCCGCGTGGCGAGACCGATTTGCGTTTGATGGCCAAGTCGCCCCGTGCCTACATAGATTCGCGGTTTGACTTTAAGAAGCCGGGCAAGCTCAATACGTTTAAACACTACTTTAAGATCGGCGGTCTGCCGCTGGTCTGGCGCGTGCTGACGTATCAGCGCACCTATGGCGATAACCCGCATCCCGACGACGTGCCGGCGGCACAGTAGGAGCGCGTGACCATGGCTACCCCCAAGATTTCCGTTGTCGTTCCCATCTATAAAGTGGAGGAGTGCCTGGCATGGTGCCTGGACTCCCTGCTTGCGCAGGATATGCCCGATTGGGAGGGCGTGCTGGTTAACGATGGCTCGCCGGATGGCTCGCGCGATATTGCGGCCGCTTATTGCGAAAAGGACGCGCGCTTTACGCTGGTCGATAAGGAGAACGGTGGCCTGTCGAGTGCCCGCAATGCGGGTATCGCTGCATCCACGGCGCCTGTCGTTGCGTTTTTGGATTCCGACGACCGGTTTACGTCTGATGCGTGCCGCGTAATCGTTGATGCCTTTGAGCGTGAGGATTGCGACGTTTTGACCTTTGGCGCAAACCCGTATCCGTTGGAGGCGGGGTATCCGTGGCTTAACTATGTGCTGAGCCCGCGCGATGTGTCGTTTGTGGGCTATAGCTCCGACCTGCTGTTTAAGGAAGCATCTCGCCCCTTTGCATGGCGCACCGCTTGCAAGAGCGCTTTTTTGCTGGGCAACGGGATCGTGTTCGATGAAACCGTTAAATATGGTGAGGATCAGGTCTTCGATTTTGCCGTGTACGGTCGCTCACGCAAGACTGCGCTTATCTCGAACAAGCTGTACGACTATCGCGTGGCACGCAAAGGTTCGCTCATGGACACCATGCGCTATGACGATGAGACGCGCTTGCTGGAGCACGTGAAGATCTACTCGGCGGTGCTGGCCGATTGGCGCCGTGATGGGCTCGGTGCCCAGCATGCCGATGACCTGGCGTACTTCCTGTGTGATCTGGTGCTGTACGATGCACTCAGGCTCCTGGGCTCGGGCTGCGGCAAGGTGTTCGCTGTCGTTGCCGCGGCGCTTGACGGTTCTGCCGTGGGCAGTGATGCTGCGCTTGCGCAATGCGATCCTTCTGTTGCCGCTATGGTGCGCGCGGCGCTTGTCGGTAAGGCGCCTGCTGCTCGTTCGTGCAAAAAGCTCATGTTCAATTACGACGTCTTGAGGTTTGGGCGCCTGGGCGCGTGCAAGCGCATGGCTGCGAACGCCCTGGGAAAGCGAGAAGTGTAGATGAGTATCAAGCGTTTGGCACTTTGCCGCAGCCAGGGCCGCCTGTTTGCGTTGCTTCGTTTTGTCGGTCAGGATATTGCGGGACTTATTGAGCGGGAAGGTCCCCAGACTTTTGCTCATGCGACGACCAATGGCGCTTGCGTGCCGTCTTTGACGCTGCCGGTCGATCATGGCCGCGTGCTTGCGCTTTGTCCCTCCGTTGCCGATTATGAGCGCGAACTCGCTGTCTTGGTGCTTCCGTTTATGGACGGCTCTGCAATTGATGTCTCATTTGCGTCCGGCGACAAAAGGCTGGGCTCAATTCGCCTTGATAGTCGTATTGCCAAGTTGGAATCTAAGATTAACTACAAAGCAAAGCCTGCGATGTGCGCGATCGTTCGCGATGCGCAGCGCGGCGAGTGCTGCGGTCGCTACGAGATCGATGCCGTTCGTTATTTACCGGCGGATGAGGGCGTCGTCTGGCGCTATGAGGTCAAGTGGGCGGGAGATCCCCAGTGCGTCCCTGAGCTCCAGATCTTCGATACGCACATGAATGCGATCGATGCCACGGTGCATGTGTTTGAGTCGCAGGTCGATGTTCCCCAGCAGAACGGATGTCGCGTCAATAAAACGTATCTGAGCGTTGAGATGCCTCAGGATATACGCGATTTTGTCGTGATTGCGGCTGATCCCACGGGCCAAATCCAGAGTGGATTTTGTGCCATGGATGGTCGTTTGTACAACGGCATGGTCGACGACAGTTGGAACCGCATGAAGGATGCGCGCGCGGATGATGCGGCCTATCGACGTTGGTTTGAGCAATATCGCGCAAAGCCGGGTGATTTGGCGTGCCAGCGTGTCGCTTCGGCGGCATTTGCCTATAGGCCGCTCGTGAGCATTGTAGTGCCGTGCTATAGGACCGATCGGGTTTACCTGCGCGAGTTGCTGGACTCTGTGCTATCCCAGAGCTATGACAACTGGGAATTGCTGCTTATGGACGCCTCGCCCGATTGGGACGCGGTGTCCAATCTTGCGGCCGACGCCAATGACGAGCGGATTCGTCGTTTTGAGCTGCCTGGCAACGGCGGCATTGTACTCAACACCAACGCTGGCATTCAGCAAGCGACGGGCGACTACATCGCATTTTTGGACCACGATGACATTCTGGAGCCGGATGCGTTGTTCCACTATGTCACCGCGTTGAACAAAGCGGCAGAGGGGGAGCGTCCGCAGGTCCTGTTCTGTGACGAGGACATGTTCCAGAAAACGGGGGAGTGGGGTCAGCCGGTCTTTAAGACGCGGCTCAATGTTGACCTGCTCTATAGCCATAACTGCGTGACGCATTGGCATGTCGCCGGAAGACGTCGCGGGTGCCCAGGATTACGACCTGACGCTTCGCTGCCTTGCATCGGGCGCGCGCTTTGAGCATATTGCTCATGCGTTGTATCACTGGCGCGTGCACCCCGGTTCTACCGCCGATGGCTCTGCGGATAGCAAGCCGTATGCTATTGAAGCCGGTCGTTTGGCGTTGCAGCGCCATTTTGACGCGCTGGGCGTTCGCGGAACGGTCGAGGAGACCGAGACGCCGTTTGTCTACCGCATGCGCTATGCGCTGTCGGAGCCTGCGCCGCTGGTGAGTATTGTGATTCCCACCAAGGATCACATTGAGACGCTCGATGCCTGTGTGATGTCTATCGCCCAGAAGGCCACGTATGCCAATTACGAGATCGTCTTGGTGGAGAACAACAGTGAAGATCCGGAGACGTTTACGTATTACGAAACCCTGCCGGAGCGCGTGGCCGCAGTATCTGAAGGCAAAGGTAACGCACGCGTTGTGTACTGGCCGGGCGAGTTCAATTACTCCCAGATTATCAACTTTGGCGTAGAGCATGCCAAGGGCGACTATCTACTGCTGCTGAACAACGATACCGAGGTCATAAGCCCCGACTTTATCGAAGAGATGATGGGCTATCTGCAACGTCCCGATGCGGGTGTGGTGGGTGCCAAACTCTACTTTGCCGATTATTTGGTGCAGCACGCTGGCATTTTGGTCGGCGTGCGTGGCGCACTTGCTCATGCCAACCAGGACTTCTCGGCAAAGCGCGAGGGCTATCTTGCCCGTGCTGTGCGTCCGGGCAACTTTAGTGCCGTAACGGGTGCCTGCCAGATGGTGCGACGCGACGTATTTGAGCTGGTCGGCGGCTACAACGAGGAATTCGCCGTCG
>CABSBK010000150.1 GCA_902475865.1 uncultured Collinsella sp. | reverse complement strand
TTTTGATATCGAGGATGCTACAAGATAAAAGGACGGCCCCGCATTTCCCCGATCTGGAGAAATGCGGGGCCGTCCCACATATCGAACTACAAGCGAAATCGTCAATTAACGGCGGGCTGCCTTAACAAGCTCGGCAACCTTGGCAACGACCTCGTCGATCGCCACGTCCTCGCGCACGCCCGTGGCACGGTCCTTGAGCTCAACGGTGCCATTCTTAAGGCCGCGCTTGCCCAGAACCACCTGATACGGGAAGCCCATGAGGTCGTTATCGGCAAACTTAAAGCCCGGACGCTCATCGCGGTCGTCGACGACGACCTCGATACCCTCGGCGCACAGACCGTCGACGATCTGCTCACAGACGGTAGCGCAATCTTCCCTCTTGGGATCAAGCGGAATCACCGCGACCTCGTACGGGGCAACGGACACCGGCCAGACGATACCGTGCTCGTCGTTGTGCTGCTCCACGACGGCAGCGAGCGAGCGGGACACACCAACGCCGTAGCAGCCCATGATGAGCGGCTTCTCCTTGCCGTCCTCGTCCATAAAGGTGGCACCCATGGCCTCGGAATACTTGGTGCCCAGCTGGAAGACCTGGGAGACCTCGATGCCGCGGGCAGCGGAGAGCGGCTTGCCGCAGTGCGGGCAGGGATCGCCGGCGACAACGGTAACCAGGTCGGCCCACTCGTCAACGGTAAAGTCGCGCTCGGGGCAGGCACCGGTAAAGTGATAATCGACCTCGTTGGCACCGCAGGCCCACTGCTTGGAATCGCGCAGGCTCTCGTCGCACACCAGACGAATGCCATCGGGCAGGTTAACCGGTCCGATAAAGCCCTTATGCAGACCGTTCGCCTGAAGCTCTTCGTCGGTCATCATGCGATAGCCCTTGCCAAAGACGTGCTCGGCCTTGCAGTCGTTGAGCTCGTGGTCGCCCGGCACAATGGCGACGACGGGCTTGCCCTCGGCGTCGATGAGCGCCAGTGACTTGCGCGTGCCGTTCTCGGGGAAGCCGAAGAAATTTGCAAAGACCTCGATGGTGCCCATGCCCGGAGTCTCGACCTTGGTGAGCGTACCGTCGCCGGGGCCCTCGGTCACAACGACCTTGGTGCTTGCCGCCTCGTCATCAGCAGCAAAGCCGCAATCGTCGCAGTAGACGAGCGAAGCCTCGCCGGCGTCGGCCAAAGCCATGTACTCGACGGAGGTATCGCCACCGATCTCACCGGAGTCGGCAACAACGGGCAGGGCCTTGATATAGCAGCGCTCGCAAATGTTGGCATAGGCCTGCTTCATCTTGTCGTACTCCTCCTGCAGGCTCTCCTGCGTGGCAGAGAAGCTGTAGGCGTCCTTCATGATGAACTCGCGGCCACGCATCAGGCCAAAGCGGGGACGGAACTCATCGCGGAACTTGTCCTGGATGTGGTAGAGGTTAACGGGTAGCTGCTTGTAGGAGCGCAGCTCATTGCGCACTAGGGCCGTGACGGTCTCCTCGTGCGTGGGGCCCAGGACGAACTCGCGACCATGACGGTCGTCAAAGCGCACCAGTTCCTTGCCATAGGCGTCGATGCGGCCGGACTCGCGCCATAGCTCAGCGTCGACCATAATGGGCATCATGAGCTCCTGGGCGCCGGCGGCGTCCATCTCGTCGCGCACGATGTTCTCGATCTTACGGATCGAGCGCCAAGCGAGCGGCAGATAGGAATACAGGCCGGCGGCCTCTTTGCGGATCATGCCGGCACGGAGTAGCAGGCGGTGGCTAGCGAGCTCAGCGTCCGCCGGATCCTCTTTAAGCGTCGGCGCATAGAGCTTAGACATATACATTGCTCGGGTCATTTATTTCTCCTCAATTAGCTTGTCGACCTCTGCCATAAGCGCGTCGACAATTTGGTCCTCAGCTACTTTACCAATGATCTGGCCATGCGAAAAGAGCAAGGCCTGACCACGTCCGCAAGCAACGCCCAGATCGGCATCAGAAGCCTCGCCGGGGCCATTAACGGCACATCCCATCACAGCGATCGAAAGCGGCGCGGAGTAGTTCTTAAGCCGCTCGGTAACCTCCTCGGCAATGGGAATAAGGTTAACCTGGCAGCGGGCGCATGTGGGGCACGAGACAATCTCGGGGCCACGGCGACGCAGGCCCAACGACTGCAGAATACCCCAGGCAACCGACGGCTCCTCAACCGGATCGGCTGTGAGCGACACACGCATTGTGTCGCCAATGCCTTCGGAAAGCAAGATACCCAAGCCTACAGAGCTCTTGATGGTGCCCTGGAGCTTGGTCCCCGCCTCCGTCACGCCCAGGTGAAGCGGAACGTGGGGAATCTCACGCGACAGGGCTCGATAGGTATCAAGCGTCGTTTGCACGCTATGGGCCTTGGCCGAAAGCACAATGTTCGTAAAGCCGCGGTCCTCAAAGTGCTTGACGAAGCGCTCGCTCGACATCACGAGCTTCTCGGGCTGCGTAAGCTCGTCGCGCTCAGCGATATCCTGCTCGAGTGAGCCGGCGTTGACACCGATGCGAATCGCACAGCCCGCAGCGCCGGCGGCGTCGATGACGGCATCGACCTTAGCCCAATCGCCGATATTGCCGGGATTGATGCGAAGCTTGGCGGCACCAGCCTCGACGGCGCCGATGGCGAGCTTATGGTTAAAGTGAATATCGGCGACGATCGGCACCGGAGACTCGGCACAGATGGTGCGGAAACCCTCAAGCGCGGCCTCGGTGGGCACGCTCACACGCACGATATCGCAGCCAGCCTGCGCCAACGCGCACACTTGCGCAAGAGTTGCCTGGGCGTCAGCGGTATCGGTGCAGGTCATGGATTGGACCACCACCGGCGCGCCGCCACCGATCTGCACACCGCCCACATGCACGGAGCGCGTCAACTCGCGAGGCAAAGGATGGGATAAAGACAATCCAAACACTCCCCTACAGGATAAATCGAAGGACGTCGGAACGAAGCATATAGACAAACAGCAGCGCAAAGAGCGCGATGCCCACATAGCTCACAATCGTCTGGACCTTGAGCGGAAGCTCGCGGCCAGCAATCTTTTGAATGATCTCGATGACCAGCTTGCCGCCATCGAGTGGTGGGATGGGCAGCAGGTTCATAAAGCCAAGCGAGAACGAAATGAGGGCGGCAAACGAAAGGAACGTGGCAGGGCCGGCAGCAGCAGCCTGTGAGGACATAACGCTAATGCCCACGATCGAAGAAGACTGATCGAGAATCTCCATCGTATGCTGCGGCTGGAGCAGGCGCATCACGCCCTCCGCTGTCTGCACAACATAGGAGAACGACAAGCGAGCCGACGTGATGGGGTCTAAACGGACCACCTGTGTAGAGGCATACACACCTAGGCGCTCGTCCTCTTTGAGCGCAACCGCGGTCGAATGCTGCTTGCCGTCGCGCTCGTACTCGATGGCGATATCGTCCTTACCGGCAGCCTTGCCGATGGCATCGTAAACGTCCATCCAGGTAGAGCACGATACTCCGTCAACCGAAAGGATCGCGTCGCCGCCCTCGATACCCGCCTTGGCGGCAATAGACCCCTCGTCAACCTGACCGATCACGTTGGTATCCATCGGCACGGTGACACCCGCAATGGAATAGATACTCATAAGGAGCAAAAAGCCCGTCAGGATATTGACGAGAATGCCCGCGAGCAGCATAAAGGCGCGCTTGAGAAAACCCTGGCCCAGATAGGTATGCGAACGCTCTTGCGCAAGGAACTCGGCTTCGCCGCACGGCAGCTCCCACACATCGCCCTCGATAGTCGCATGCTCTCGATCGAAACGGCGGCCGTCAAAGGTAGTGTAACCCGCCGCGTCTCGCGGCAGCGTCTGATACTTGGTGGGATAGTAGCTAGGCGAAGGCTTCTCCCCTTCCTCATACCAAGGCGCGATAGAGCC
>CABSBK010000149.1 GCA_902475865.1 uncultured Collinsella sp. | reverse complement strand
AATACTGCCACAGCTCCCTCACGGCTTGCGACGGCGTCATGCCAATCTGCGCCAAAACGGCGTCCCCGGCATCCTTGAGCTGACGATCCATGCGCACGTTCATCTGAACCGGCCGTGAGTCTAGTATCGACATAGACATGTTGGCTCCTTTTGCTATACGCTTTCCCTAATTAAGTATAGCATTTAGGATAAATACCGTATTTACTAGAAAGGGGACGTCCCAACTGGAACATCCCCTTCATTCAGACTATTTCACGCCCTACAGCGCGCCGGAACCGGCTTGCATCATGCCGCCGGGACCCGAGCTCACGCCACTGCTCACAGGCGCGGCGTTGCCGGTGTGCGGCGCCGCCGGAGCGGTATCGCCGCCGAGCGTGCCCGCCGGACGCGGTGCCGGGATCTCGCCCGTGCCATGGCTAAAGACAAACTTGCCGTCGGCCACATCGCACAGGACGGTATCGCCCTCGCCCCACTCGCCGGCCAGCAGCTCCTCGGACAGCGGATCCTCGATGAGCTTTTGGATGGCACGGCGCAGCGGACGCGCACCGTTGGTGAGGTCGGTGCCCTCGGCCACGATCTTGTCGTAGGCCGCATCGGTGAGCTTGATGTTCATGCCGTTGGCAATCAGGCGCTGACGCAGGTCGTCCACCAGCAGGTGCGCGATCTTGGTCAGGTTCTCGCCCGAAAGCTTCTGGAACACCACGATGTCGTCGATACGGTTGAGCAGCTCGGGGCGGAACAGGCGCTTGAGCTCGCCCATCGCACGGCCGCGGATCTCACTCGACGTGAGACCTCGCTCGCCGGTGGTGCCAAAGCCCACGCTCGCATCCTGCGCGATCTCGCGGGCGCCCACGTTGGATGTCATGATGATCACGGTGTTACGGAAATCAACCGTCTTGCCCTGGCTATCGGTCAGGCGGCCCTCCTCCAGCACCTGCAGCAGAATGTTGAACACATCGGGGTGCGCCTTCTCGATCTCATCGAACAGCACGACCGAGTACGGGTGACGACGAACGGCCTTGGTGAGCTGACCGCCCTCGTCGTGGCCCACGTAACCCGGAGGGCTACCGATAAGCTTGGAGACCTCGAACTCGCTGCCGAACTCCGACATGTCGAAGCTGATGAGCGCGTCCTTGCTGCCAAAGAGATACTCGGCGAGCGTCTTGGCGAGCTCGGTCTTGCCCGTGCCGGTGGGGCCCAGGAAGATAAAGCTGCCGCCGGGGCGACGCGGATCCTTGAGCGGCGAGCGACTGCGGCGCACGGCCTTGGCAACGGCCTCGACGGCCTCGTCCTGGCCGATAATGCGGGTCTTGAGCACGCTTTCGGCCTGTAGCAGGCGACGGCTCTCGCTCTCGGTAAGCGAGGACACCGGCACGCCCGAGGTCACGGACACGATATCGGCGATCTGGCTCACGTCAATAGTGAGCGGGCTCGCGTCGAGCTCGGCCGTCCAGGCAGCCTTGGCCTCGGCAAGCTCAATCTCGGCAGCCTTTTGCTGCTCAGTGATCTCGGCAGCCTTGTTCATGTCGTCGCTCTCGGTGGCCTCCTGTGCGGCAGCCTTAAGCTCCTCGACGCGATGCTCGGCCTCGCGCACCGGCTCGGGCGCGCGATTGGCGGCAATGCGGGCGCGGGCACCGGCCTCGTCGATGAGGTCGATGGCCTTATCGGGCAGGAAGCGGTCCTGAATGTAGCGGTTGGAGAGGTTCGCGGCGGCCTCGATAGCACCCTGTGTGTAACGCACATGGTGGTGCTCCTCGTAGCGCGGCTTGAGCGCGGCCAGGATCTTGACCGTGTCCTCGACGCTCGGCTCCTCGACATCGATGGTCTGGAAGCGACGCTCAAAGGCCGGATCCTTGGTGAGGTACTTGCGGAACTCCTCTGCCGTCGTGGCACCGATGATCTGGAAGGCGCCGCGCGCGAGCACGGGCTTGAGCATGGAGCTTGCGTCGATGGAACCCTCGGCAGAACCGGCACCGATGATGGTGTGCATCTCGTCGATAAACAGGATGACGTCGTCGGCCTCGGTTGCCTCCTGTATCACGTTCTTGAGGCGCTCCTCAAACTCGCCGCGATACTTGGCGCCCGCGACAAGACCCGGCAGGTCGAGCGTCCAGATGTTCTGGTTCATAAGGTTCTCAGGCACGTTGCCGGCAGCGATCTGCTGCGCCAGGCCCTCGACGATGGCCGTCTTGCCCACACCGGGGTCACCCAAGATAAGCGGGTTGTTCTTGGTGCGGCGCGAAAGGATCTCCATCATGCGCTGGACTTCCTTTTCGCGGCCGATCACGGGGTCGAGCTCGCCGTCGCGTGCTTTCTGCGTAAGGTTGGTGGCGAACTGCTTGAGTGTATCGGTGCCGCCCCCCTTTTGCTGCGAGGCGTCCGAACCGCTAAAGAACGGCAGGCCCGCACCGGGACGCCCGGCACCGGCGCCGGCGAGCGGACGCTTCTTATCCTGATCCTTGGCGGTAAGCTTCTCGATGGCTTTTTTAATGGAAGCGGACGACACACCCAGGCGCATGAGGATGTCCATGGCCATGCCGTTGCCCTCTTCGACGATACCGATGAGCAGGTGCTCGGTCGACACATAGGTCTGGTTGTTCTCGCGTGCCACGCGGAAAGAACGCTCCATCACACTGATGACGAGCGGCGTAAAGGCGAGCTTAGCGGCCTCGGTCTCCTCGCTGGACTCGGGAACGGTAGTCTGGACCTCTTTGAGTGTGTCCATGATGTCGTCGTAGGCGATATCGAGCGAGCGCAGCGCCTCGGCGGCAATGCCCTCGTCCTCCTTGGCGAGCGCAAGCAGCAGATGCTCGGTACCCACCTTATTTGAATGAAGATCGAGCGCCTCTTGCTTGGCCATGGACATGACCTTGCGCGCGCGATCGGTAAAACGGTCTAACATGCTAGTTCCTCTTAGACGAGCTAGTATGCCAAATGCAAAGCAACACTCGGGGACGCGGTTTGGTCTCTTTACCCATATGGAGTATATGTTAACCGTTGGAGCCTTTTCCGCATGCAGCTATACGACAACGTCTACAAAAAAGGAATCGCCGGGTGCGGCGGACGCTCTAGGTTAGAGGCTGTTGCCTAGCAGGCAGGCTCGTCGTCCATGCTCTCGGCAACGTCATTGAAGGCATCGGCAGCGGGAGCACCCGGCATGTGCACGAGCTCCATGTGTGGCTCGGCAAAGACCGTGCCCATGGGGAAGGCGCGACGAAAGACAAAGCGAGCAACCGGACCAGCCACCAGCAAGTTCCAGGGCAGGGCCATGATAAAGTTACGCGGAATGTTGACGAGCCACATCGTCGGCAGGGCCTGCAAATTGGCAAGCGGGCCGCCGGGCAAATGGAACAGGCCTTCGCACGCGCCGTAGAGCGACATGATGATGACCATGGGAACGACCATGCAGGAGCTGACGGCAAGCGTCATGGCAAGCGGTGAGCTCTTACCCGGCGTGACCAGGAATTTAAAAGCGAAACCCTTGGCAAGGGGGCTGGCAACAAACCAGTCGCAGCACATGGCAAAAACGTAGGCAACGGGGAAGCCGAGCCACGCGGCGGCAACAACCTCGCCGTTGATGGCCCCATGCTGCAGGGCAACGTTGTAGATGCTCATCCAGAGCACCATGCAAAAGCACATGATAAAGGTGAACAGCAGGCTCTCTCGTTTGTTGATAGGCATAAAGGGCATGGTCCTTTCTGTGTTACGCCGCGGCACCACGCAACAAAAACGAGCGGGCGAGATGGAGCTGTTGGGACTTCACCTCGCCCGCCCGTGATACGTGCGTCTGCGACTACTTATGTGGTGGAACTACCCTAACACGAACGGCACGCGCTTCGTAAGCGTTGAGTTTATGAAGATGCAGGGCACCAATAATCCCCGACCCCATAAGTTGCGGTGGAATACGGACTGTTTTGACCCTTTAAACAGCAATTCA
>CABSBK010000148.1 GCA_902475865.1 uncultured Collinsella sp. | reverse complement strand
CCAGACCGGAGGGGCCCCGGGGGCGGGAATCTGGGCGAACACATTTCCTACACAACTGTGCCCTCAACTGACGCTTGCCAGTTGATAGCTACCGCTTGCCGAGCACATCTTTATATAGAGTGGCCCCTTGGCTATAGCCGATACGCGCCCCTGGCCAAAGCGCAGCCGGCATCTAGCAGCTCATCGCGCTCCTCCACCGAAAAGCCCTCGGCGTACACGCGCACCACCGGTTCGGTCCCGCTGGGACGGATCAGCAGCCAGGTGTCATCCTCAAATGCCAGACGCAAGCCGTCCATATGGCTTACGCTCTGCGGCGCCTTGCCGCATATCGACTTGGGATTCACGCCGGGAAGCAGCGTGCGCAACGTCTCGGCATCCTCGGCCTCAAGGCGCAAATCTCGACGTCCGTAACTCGTCTTGCCAAAGCTCGCCTCGAGCTGATCGATAAGCACGCCCAAGGGCGCGCCGGTCTTGGCCATGAGCTCGCACAAAATCAGGCAGGCAAGGATGCCGTCGCGCTCGGGCATGTGCGCGGCGATACCGATACCACCGGCCTCTTCACCGCCCACGAGAACGCCGCCCTTCTTCATCTCGGCGGCTATATATTTAAAACCGACGGGCTTGATGACCACGCGGCAGCCGAGTGCCTCGGCAATGCGACGCACAAGCGTGGAGCATGAAAGGTTGACGACGACGCGTCCCTTCAGATTGCGATACTGGACCAAATCGCCCAAAACGAGCGCCATGATCTGATGTGGATGTATATATCTGCCGCGCTCATCAACCGCGCCGATACGATCGGCGTCGCCATCAGTCACCAGACCGGCGCACGCCCCGTCTTCGACAACTGCGCGCTCACAAGCATCCACCCACGGCTCGACCGGGTCGGGGCAGATATCTCCCCTATCGGTCGTCTCGTCGGCGTGAATCTCATGGACTTCGACGCCAAGCTCTCGAAGCAAGTCGGCAAGATATCCCTGCGCAGCTCCGCCCATGGGGTCAACCACCACACGCATATGCGCGGCGCGAATGGCATCCGCGTCGACAAACGATGCCACCGCTCGCATATAGTCGGGAATGATATCTGCCGTGCGGTATTGCCCCTCAAGCCCCAGCGGCTCGGCGGCCATCGTCTCCTCGAGCTCTTCGATGACATCCTGGTTGGCCGTCGAGCCATCACCCATCCGCAGCTTGAGGCATAGATAGCCCTGCGGATGATGTGAGCCCGTCACCATAAGCGCGCCGCATGCCTCGCCGTCATACGCAGCCGCCCACGTAAGAGCGGGAGTCGGCACCGGTCGAGACACGAGCACGGCATCGAGCCCGTGGGCGGCAATCACGCCCGCCGCGAGCTCGGCGAACTCGCGCGCTTGCGGCCGAGTGTCAAATCCTACATATACCGTTTTACCGGGATTCGTCTTTTGCCATAGCCTGCCGATAGCATCAGTGACACGAGCGACGTTGTTGATAGTAAAGTCTCCGTCGACGCGAGCTCGCCAACCGTCAGTTCCAAAGTGAATTATCGCGCACACGCGCAGACACCTCGCAGTGTTTGGATCATGGTACGCATGAGGTATACCCGCAACGGGCATCCGGCAAGCCGCCGGCACGCTCGTTCACCGTTTAGGCAAAAGCGTCGAGGTGCGCACCGACAACAAAAACCGCCCCAGCGGGGGCGGTGATTCGATACTCCCATTTTCGGGTTCTATATATTGAGCGCATCTGCCATAGCGGCTGTCGTAACCGCCGTGGTTCCGCAGCAGCTGCCTACCATTGCGGCGCCCGCCCGCTTCCACTCGACGCATGCGCGAGCGAAGGCTTCGGGGTCCTCATGCCACACGGGACCATCCTGTGTCTGAACCGGATTTCCCGCGTTGGGACGCACCGTGACGGGAGTAGTCGCCGATGCAACCATCCTGGGCACCGCCGCGTTCGCGGCCGCAAGCGAACAGCAATTAACACCAACCGAGTTTGCGCCGTGTTTTTCGGCGTACAAAACGGCTGCCTCGATGTTGAGGCCATCGCCCAACAGGTCGCCTTTATCGTCAACGACAAAACTCACCAGGACAGGCATACCGTCGGCGGCATCTCGGGCGCCGGCAAGCATGGGCTGCAAATTACGGATAGACGTCACCGTCTCGATCAGCAGACCGTCAACACCAGCATTGAGCAAGGCGTGCGCTTGTTCGCGCGCAATGCCTCGGATTTCACGATACTCGGCAGAGTCCTCGGCAAACCACTCAATACAAATCGGGCCCATCGAGCCCAGCAGCAGCTGTGGGTGCGCCTGGCGAGCATCGTCGACGGCCCCGCGATTGACCTCCGCCACGGACGGCGCAATCTGGTCGTGCTTGAGGGCATAGCTTGATGACTGAAAGGTGTTGGTAATGAGCACCTGCGCGCCGGCGGCGACATACAAGCGATGGATACGAGAAACGGTCTGCGGCTCTGCCAGATTCCAAAACGCCGGTGGAATGTCGGCGGCATCGTACTCACTCAACAGAACACTGCCCATGGGGCCCTGCGCCAACAAGGTCTCGCTCGACAAGCGGCGCGTAAGTTCCTCGGCACCAAAGCGGTTGTAATAACTCGTATCCATATATATCCCGCTATTCCTCGACGCTGATTCCCTGCTTTTCGAGATAGGCGAGCCAGCGGTTCATCCATCATGCAGGCCTCGGAATCGGCTCGCTCAAATTCGACACCGAGCTCCTGAACCAAAAACGTGCGGACCAGACGATGGCGATACCAGATAGCCGAGCCGACCTCGCGCCCACGGTCAGTCAGGATAACTTTGCCGTAGTGAGACTGTTCGACAAGTTCAGATGCCTTGAGAGCCGAAACCGCCTTGTTGACCGATGCCTTCGAGACGCCAAGGCGCTGCGCGATGTCGACCGATCGCACGCCGTTGGTTTCCCCCTCTTCGCTTTCAATGCGAACCATGCACTCCAAGTAGTCTTCGTTCGCCACCGTCAGATGTAGTTCGCGCGAGCTATTTGTCGTATCCATGATCTTCCGTCCCTTCTGCATTCAATGGCTGATTCTACCCCATCCAAGCGTCGCGGTATGCCGCGGCATACCGTGCTAGAGTTCTTGTTGCACACGACGACCAAGATTGGAGCGATCTTTATGGAAAACACCACCACGAACCCCGACGTCCTCGAGCGTTTTTTGCGCTATGTCCAGATCAACACGCAGTCCGAGGATGCCAACTGCGACCAGGTGCCGTCGAGCACCGTACAGTTCGACCTTGCCAACGTGCTTGCCGAAGAACTGCGCGAGCTGGGTGCAACCGATGCCCATGTAACCGAAAACGCCTATGTCTGCGCGCACATTCCCGCTAGCGCCGGTTCCGAGAATAAGCCCGCCCTGGGCCTGATCGCGCACCTCGATACCACCGAGGTCGCGCCGGGCGCCGGCGTAGCGCCGCACATCGTGCACTACGAGGGCGGCGATCTGGTTTGCGGCATCGTCGACGGCAAGCCCGTGTCCATGAGCACCGCCAAACTTCCTGCCCTCAACAACCTGGTGGGTGAGGACCTTGTCTGCACCGACGGAACTACGCTGCTGGGCGCCGACGACAAGGCGGGTGTCGCCGAAATCATGGCGCTTGTCGCACGCATCGCGCAGGATCCCTCCCTGCCCCATCCCGCGCTCGGCATTTGCTTCTGCCCGGACGAGGAAATCGGTCACGGTGCCGAGCTGTTGGATATCGAGGCCTTCGGCTGCAAGTACGCTTACACGGTCGACGGCGGTCCGGTTGGCGAGCTTGAGTGGGAGTGCTTCAACGCCGCCGAGGCAACCGTTCGCTTTGAGGGCCAGTCCATTCACCCCGGCGACGCCAAGGGCCGCATAGTCAACGCGGGCAATCTGTTCTGCGACTTTAACGCGCTGCTCCCTTATGCGCAGCGCCCGGAATACACCGAGGGCTACGAGGGC
>CABSBK010000147.1 GCA_902475865.1 uncultured Collinsella sp. | reverse complement strand
AAGACACACGTAAGCGACATGTCCATGAGGGTATAATTTGCACCGTATGTCTGCACAACGCCTGTGCACGTACGGTTTTATTCGGGCTACCGTCCATTTCCGTGGAGGCACGGTTCGGCGGCCCTAACAAGAGAGGGGTTCTATGTATAAGATCCTGGAGAAGACGCAGTTCTCGGAGAAGGTGTTCAAGTTCCGCATCGAGGCGCCTGCAATCGCCAAACATGCGCACGCTGGACAGTTCCTCATGGTCCGCGCCAACGAGACGGGCGAGCGCGTCCCGTTCACCCTGGCCGGCTGGAACGGTGACGAGGGCTGGGTCGAGTTCATCTTCATGGTGATCGGCAAGACCACCGAGATGCTGTCCACCTACGAGGCCGGCGAATCGCTGCGCGACGTCGTGGGCCCGCTGGGCGTTCCCACCGAGATGGCCGAGGGCCCCTGCGCCGTCATTGGCGGCGGCGTCGGCCTGGCAATTGCCTTCCCGGTCGCTAAGCACCTGGTCGAGACCGGTCACGAGGTGCACGCCATCATGGGCGCCCGCACCAAGGACCTCCTGCTCATGGAGGACCAGTTCCGCGAGCTCCTCGACGAGGACCACATCCACATCACTACCGACGACGGTTCCTACGGCGAGCAGGGCGTTGTTACCGCTCCGCTGGAGCGCCTGCTGCAGGACAAGGCCGTGAGCCAGGTCTTCTGCGTCGGCCCCGTTCCGATGATGAAGTTCTCGACCCTCACCGCCCAGAAGTACGACACCCCCATCACCGCGTCGCTCAACCCCATCATGGTTGACGGCACCGGCATGTGCGGCTGCTGCCGCGTCGAGGTAGGCGGCGTGACCAAGTTCGCTTGCGTCGACGGCCCCGACTTCGATGCCACCCTGGTCGACTGGGATGACCTTCGTGCCCGCCAGGCCGCTTACCGTTCCGAAGAGGGCGAGTCCCTCAAGGCCTATGAGGAAAAGAGCTGCGCATGCCACTAGTTAACGGTCGTTTCGTTGCCGATATGAAGTCGCCCCGCACCCCCGATAACGAGGAGCCGGCTGCCGAGCGCGCCTGCGACTTCCGCCCCGTCGACAAGGGCTTCACCGAGGAGATGGCGCTGGCCGAGGCCGAGCGCTGCCTCAACTGCAAGAAGCCGTTCTGTGTTGAGGGCTGCCCCGTCAACATCAACATCCCCCGCTTTATCGAACAGATCCGCGAGAAGGACTTCGGCGGCGCTCTCGATACCATCCGCGAGGACTCCATGCTTCCCGCCATCTGCGGCCGCGTCTGCCCGCAGGAGAACCAGTGCGAGGGCAAGTGCATCCGTGGCAAGAAGTCCGAGCCCGTGGCTATCGGCCAGCTCGAGCGCTTCCTGGGTGACCGCCCCGAGCTCGCCTCCACGCCCAAGATGGCCCCCAAGAACGGCAAGAAGGTCGCCGTCGTCGGCTCCGGCCCGTCCGGCATCACCTGCGCCGGCGAGCTCGCCCGTAACGGTTTTGACGTCACCGTCTTTGAGGCCTTCTTCACCGGCGGCGGCGTGCTGGTCTACGGCATCCCCGAGTTCCGTCTGCCCAAGGCAGTCGTCAAGCGCGAGATTGACGGCCTGGAGGACATGGGCGTCAAGTTTGAGTACAACTCCGTCGTGGGCAACATGGCCACGGCCGAGGAGCTGTTCGAGCAGGGCTTCGACGCCATCTACGTGGCGACCGGCGCTGGCCTGCCCAAGTTCCTCAACGTCCCCGGCGAGAACCTGCCCAACGTCTTCTTCGCAAACGAGTACCTCACCCGCGTGAACCTGATGAAGGCCAACAAGTTCCCCGAGTACGACACCCCCACCAAGCACGGCAAGAACGTCGTCGTCTTTGGTGGCGGCAACGTGGCTATGGACGCCGTCCGTACCGCCAAGCGCCTGGGCGCCGAGCACGCCATCATCGCCTACCGTCGTACCGAGGACGAGATGCCCTGCCGTCGCGCCGAGCTGCACCATGCTAAGGCCGAGGGCGTCGAGGTTCTGCCGCTCGTCTCCCCGCTCGAGTTTGTCGCTGGCGAGGACGGCTCCGTGTGCGCCGTCAAGGTCCAGAAGATGGAGCTCGGCGAGCCCGACGAGTCCGGCCGCCGTCGTCCGGTGCCCATCGAGGGCGCCATCGAGGAGATCCCCTGCGACGTCGCGATCTCGGCTATCGGTACCAACGCCAACCCCTTCGCAAAGAAGATCGGCGGCAAGATGGAGCTCAACAAGTGGGGCTACATCGTTGCAGACGAGGAGACCGGCCAGACCACCGATCCCCGCATCTGGGCCGGCGGCGACATCGTCACCGGTGCCGCTACGGTCATTCTGGCGATGGGCGCCGGCAAGAAGGCCGCCGCTTCCATCACCAAGAGCCTGCTGGGCAAGTAATCACCCTCAGCGTTAGCCATCAAACGGCAAAGTCCCCGTCGAGCACACGCCCGGCGGGGACTTTTTCTATGCCGACCGCCCGACCACCACAAAGGGGACAGGCACCTTTGTGGTGGTTTGGGGTCTGGTCGGTCGTTTTGTCTCAATCTGTAACAAATAGACCCTGTTGAGCCTCATAGTTGTTACAGATCAAGATATTGTGCGAACATCCGCCTGTTCATCTCAATCTGTAACAGTTAGAGACCAAATTCCTCGCTACGTGTTACAGATCGAGACGTTAGGTTGGCGGCCGAGCAGTTCATCTCAATCTGTAACACCTGGAGCCGTTTTGGGCAGTTTGGTGTTACAGATTGAGATTTTGCTAAAGCCGAGGATGGGCGCCGCCGCCAAAACCTAACGCTTGCGGCGCTTGGTTGCGGCGATGCCGGCGGCGGCTACGGTTGCGCCGGCGATGCCTAGGGCGACGACCGTCATCGCGGTGGTATCCCCCGTGGTAGCCAGGACAGCATCGGATTTCTTGGCCTGCGTGGTTTTCTCAACCGTCTTGGTCGTGGTGGTTGTCGTGACCGACTTGGCCGTGGGCTTGGTCTCGGGTTTCGCCCCAGGCTTGGTCTCAGGCTTCACCCCAGGCCGCGGCGTTGGCTTGGGATCCGGCGTAGGCTGCGGATCGGGAGTCGGCGTGGCCTCGGGCGTAAACGTCAGGTTGGTGTTGAGCCACAGGGTCTCGATCCAGCCGCTCTCGGGATCAACTACACTCGCTTCGCCCATCTGGTAGCCGCACTCCTGGCCGTTGATCACCAGCTTGGTGTTGGGCGTAAAGTAGAAACCACGCGCCGGCTTAAAGTACAGACCGTAGCGATAGGTCACGCCGGGCTTAAAGGCATCGATGTGGTTGGTAATGTTCTGGTCCCAGAACTCGACGGAATTTACTTCGCTGCCGTCGCTGCCCGTCCAGAACTCGCACTGGAGAATAGAGTCGGAACCCGCCGGAGTGCCCGCCGTAAAGACCGGCTTATCGCCCGCCTTAAAGGTGGTCGTGGCACCGTTGATCTCGATAACGTCGATGGCACGCCATTCGTCAATCGGCTGCTCGCACAGCATATTGTCAGCATTGGGCGCGAAGACGCCGTTGACGGTCTTGATGTGGTGCACCCAATGGCCGTTGACGTTCATTTCGCAGTCATCGGCCACGGTATTGTCGCCCTTGAGCCTCAGCTCAACGGAATACATGTAGAACTTGCCCTCTTCGAAGTGGTCGATCCTCCTCGCGCCCGTCGGATACTTGGCGGGGTCGGAATACCAGAAGGCAACGGGCTTGAGCTCCGCAGGGTCGCTGCCATCCATCTCTTCCCAGCACTCATAGGCGATCTCATACTTATCGGCATCGGCGGCAGGAATCGTCGCGGTCGCACGCGGCGCCTCGCCGGGCGCGTAGTCGGTTTTCACATCGTTGACGTCCAGGTTATGGATGGCTTCGTTTTCTGACGCAACGAGCGTAATTTCGCTATTGATGACGTAGCGGAGGTAATAATCGTACCTGGTTTCGTTGAGGATAGTCGAGCT
>CABSBK010000146.1 GCA_902475865.1 uncultured Collinsella sp. | reverse complement strand
ACATCCGGACGGCTCGGCAATCGGCTTGCCCTTGGCTCTATTCAAATGGATGAAAAAGATTTAGGCCCGGTGACTTGAATCAGCGGTCATCCCGGGCCCATCAGAGCTCGTAGAGCTCTTGGTTGCTTTGGTCTTGCTCTTCACGGCGCTTATCGAACTTTCCGAGGCACTCAAGCAGCATTCGAAGCATAACAAGTCGCTGCCATTAAGGCACTGACCTCTTGACCAAGCAACGGCGCTGCCCAGCTCTCCAGAACTTGGGCTGCCGTCAACTTTATTCTATCCTCGAGCATCTGGTTTACCAAATGGATTTTCGGTAACGAGGCCTCGGCGCCCCGCAAGACCACTACGCCCCAAGTGCCGCCATGGGGATCACTGCCACGCCATCGTCGCGTGTGTAGGCAATGCTCCCCTTTCCAACCACGACCGTCAAAAACACCGGCGCGGCATTCTGGGCGGCAGGATTGGAGAGCACTTTCCTCTCCAGCGCCTTGAGATTTCTCGCTCCATCGTCTGCTTTCGCATCACTCAGCTTGACCTCGATGGCTCCCATCCACACAGGTCCTCGGTCAGCTTGAGCCTGTTGAAGAGATCCAGGTACGCAGCGATGGTCCTCTCGTCGGGGCCCGCCTCACCGTACGAGGCGTCCTTTATGAGCGTCTTGTACGTGACAGCCTGGCTCTCGTTCATGGTAAGAGCTCGCAAAAGGCCGTGTGCGAGCTCGGGCGATCATGCGATATGCGAAATTACGCCATTCTCAATGCTGTTTTTACGCTACTTTCAATGTAGTTTTTACGCCATGACCGATGTAGTTTTTACGCCATATTCATTGAAGGTTTTACGCTTGTCATCCTTAGCGCGATCCATTCCGAGCATCACATCAGAGCGCGCTTGGTTATCTCCGCTCGCACATCTCGGCAAACGAAATCAGCTTGGTATCTCCCCTGTTCGCCGCAGCTTCCTGACATCCCTGCGTAAAGCCGCTTTTTGAGAATAGTGCATAGCTTTTTCGTTGCCGTCTAAAGAGCTCGCTTCGATGCACGAGCTTTTGCAGCACGTCTTCGCCCAGCGATTCATTGCGCCATTTGCACTCCGCAAACAGCGCAGTGCCCTCGCCATCGTCAACAATCAAGTCGATTTCTTCCTGCGTATGCGTGCGATTATCCGTCCCCCACCAGCGTCCGACGCTCGCCGGAACCACATCAAGCTGGCCCGCCCGCGCGAGTTCGTACACGTATTGTCTGCATATAAGCTCAAAGACTGTACCCATGTAATCCGATACGTGCGGCTCAATGCGCTTATACGCCATCTCGGCCATATCGTTTTGAATCAGCCCGATGTTCTGCGGAACAAACTTGTACCAGAACCTAAACATCTGATCGCTCAGCAGATACACGGCTCGCTTATTGCTCGTCTCGTTTAGGGGCAGCTCGCGCTCGACAATCCCAAGCGACGCCAGCTTATCCACATAGCTCTTAACGTTGCTCGCAGGGATTCCCGTGGAGCTCGCAATCTCCGAGATCTTCGAGCGCCCCTGAGCAATTGCTTGCACGATCGCATCATATTGCTCGGGATTGCGGCACTCTTGCAATAGCAGGTTACTCGGCTCCTCAAAGAGATAGCCCGTAGGAGTAAGAAAAAGACGTTTGATGTTGTCCTTGAGCGGTGCGACGGGATCGACTTTCTCGATATATGCAGGAATGCCGCCCGTCATGCCATAGCAAACCGCAGCGTCTTCGCGACCCATGCTCTGCCACAGGTCGAGGGTCGTCGTAAAATCGAGCGGCATGATCTTAAACTGGGCTGTACGCCTACCGTATAGTGGGCTCTCGTAGCCCAACACCTGCTCTTCCATAAACGAAAGCGACGACCCGCACAGGATAAGCATGAGCTTGGTCTCTTTGTACAAGTGGTCGATCTTGTCTTGCAGCAACGAGCTGATCTCGGGATTCGATTGGGCGAGATAGGGGTACTCGTCAATCACGACAATCAAACGTTCCGTGCGAGCCATGGTGGCCAATGCATCGAACGCCTCGTCAAAACTACGAAACGACACACCTGCAGCACCAACCGAACCCGCAAGTATCGCCTGGCTAAAGCCGTGCAGGTTTGCCTCCGCATTGGTACGACGAGCTTGAAAGTAAATAGCCTTCTTGCCTTGGATGAACTCTGTGATAAGGCGCGTTTTGCCCACACGACGACGGCCATAAATCACAGGCATCTCAAAGGAGTCCGTGCCATACAGTCGATTGAGCTCGGACATTTCCGCTGTTCTTCCGATAAACATAGGGCCATCCTCCTTTTACGTTATAGCTAGCTATATTATACCTTCCTATAATATAGCTAGCTATAACGTAATTCGACAAGCGGCGCACGCAAAAGGGGCGGTTGAAGTGCAGCTTGGCACCGCATGACGTCGGCGGACGCGGCGATGCGTCCGCCGACGAATAGCACCGAATTGGTTACTTCTTGCTCTCGGGCAAGACCAGATCCACGGCAGCGTCCTTGGCAGCATCGATGTGCTGAGCCACGACCGGCGTCTGCGGAAGGATCAGGTTAAGGACAATGGCCATGATGGCGGTGGGGGTTACGGCATTGGAGCCGATGACGGTGGACACCCAGGTGGGCATACCCTCGCCGGCAAGGCAACCGCTGGCCATCCAGATACCCAGGCCAAAGACGACGGAGGTACCGACGATGGTGGTAGTGCGCTGCGTCAGGCCCTCGCGGGTGAACATGCGCACGCCGTTCATGGTGATGGTGCCAAAGACACCGACGGTCGCGCCGCCGATGACGGGCTGCGGGATAGCGGAAAGGACGGCAGAGAGCTGCGGGAACAGACCGGCGATGGCAAAGACGGCCGCGATGGTCACAAAGACCCACTTGTTAACGACCTTGTTGGAGCAGATGATGCCCACGTTCTGGCCAAGGGCGCTGGTGGGAAGACCGCCCAGCAGGCCGCCAACCATAGAGGTAAGGCCCTGAGACACGATAGCGCCGGAGAGCTCGCGCTCGGTGGGCATACGGTCGATAGAGCCCAGGCAGGCGGCGGAGACGTCACCGATAACCTGGATGGCAACCATGGGGAACACGACGGCGAGGGTAATGCAGACCTCGGGATCAAACTCGAGCGCGTAGGGCATGAGCTTGGGAAGGGCGAAGACCTGAGCGGTGGCGACGCTCGAGAAATCGATCATGCCAAAGGGGATCGAAACGATCATGCCAACGATCATGCCAAAGAACACGGATCCCAGCTTGAGCGTACCCTTGCCAAAGTTGGCGAGCGCAAAGACCACGGCGAAGGTGATAAGAGCGACGCACCAGGCCTGCGGGGTGCCCCACAGCGGCGTGCCCATACCGCCGGCCATATACTTGACGGCCGTGGGATACAGCGAAACGCCGATGGAGAAGATGACCGTACCGGTCACGACGGGCGGGAACAGCCACTTGATCTTGCTGTAGGCCAGACCGAAGAGGGCCGCGACGGCACCGCCGACAATCTCGCCGCCCAGCAGCGCACCAAAGCTAAAGCCTGAGGCACCCATGGCCTGCAGGGCCGGCAGGAACGCGAACGAGACGCCCATGACGATGGGCAGGCCGCCGCCGATGCGACGGAAGGGAGCGAAGGCCTGAAGGGCCGTGTCGAGTGCCGAAAGAATGAGCGCAACCTGAATGATGTCGGTGCTCTGCTGGCTATTAAAGCCGTAGACGCCGGCCATGATGACCGCCGGGGTAATGATGCCGGCAAACGATGCCAGTACGTGCTGAAGGGCACACGGGATCATTTCCTTAACGGGAGGCATGCCTTCGCGAGTGAACAAGGCTTCAGTGCCGTTCGTAACCGTCTCCTGGGCCATTTGACCACCAATCCTAGAAGTAGTTGTTTTCGCAT
Source organism: uncultured Collinsella sp. (assembly GCA_902475865.1). GTDB lineage: Bacteria > Actinomycetota > Coriobacteriia > Coriobacteriales > Coriobacteriaceae > Collinsella. The sequence goes on along the minus strand of CABSBK010000146.1, from coordinate 59 downwards.
CTAGCGTCCTATTGTGACGCAGTGCGGGGCTGAGGTTGTGCCTTCGTTGCATATCGTAT
>CABSBK010000145.1 GCA_902475865.1 uncultured Collinsella sp. | reverse complement strand
AGCAGCCCGCAGCGGCAACCGAGGATCCTGCGATTGGGAGTGGGTTCGATGAGTTTTAAGTTTGAGTCTTCTTACGACGGGCTGATTTCCCGCGCAGATCTTAAGAAGCTGTTCTGGCGCTCGATTCCCTATGAGCATTCCTGGAACTACGAGCGTATGGGCCATATCGGTTTTATGTGGGCCCTTATGCCGATCCTTCGCAAGCTGTATCCGCAGGATGCGGACTTTAAGGCCGCCCTTAAGCGCCATATGGAGCTCTATAACGTCACGCCGTACATCTCGACGCTCCCCATGTCCATCGCCGCTGCAATGGAGGAGGTCAACGCTACTGACGATAGCTTTGACACGAGCGCGATCTCTAATGTCAAGCTTGCTTTGATGGGACCGCTGTCCGGCGTGGGCGATGCCTTCTACTGGGGCACGCTGCGAATTTTGGCAACGGGTGTCGGCACGTCGCTGGCGCTGCAGGGCTCTATTCTTGGCCCGATTTTGTTCCTGCTCGTGTTCAACGTCCCTCACTACATCATCCGTTACCTGCTGACGTTTGTGGGATATCGCTTTGGCTCGGACATGATCAGCAAGGTCCAGGAATCGGGCATTATGGACACGATCGTCAAGATGGCCTCCATCATGGGCGCCATGGTGATCGGTGCTATGACCATGGAGATGGTCACCGTGGACATTCCGCTCATGGTCGGTGCGGGCGATGGTGCTCAGACGCTCGCCGAGCTGCTCAACGGAATCTTCCCGGGCTTTGTCACGATGGGGCTGTTTGGAATCGTCTATCTCATGCTCAAGAAGAAGATGAATCCTCTGCTTATCATGCTCGTGATCCTGCTCGTGAGTATCGCTGGCGCGTTCTTTGGAGTGCTTGGTGTCCAGTAGAGTATCCGTCATAATGAGAACAATGTAAGAGGGGGCGTCGCGCACACTGTGCTGCGGCGCCCTTTTGCCGAAAGGTGGACAAGATGGAGTATCCGCAGCTTGCCGTCATGAATATCAGCCATCGTTATTTTGACCTTGAGGAATTCTTTTCTTCGGCGGCGGCCTCAGGCTACACGTGTTGCGAGCTTTGGACCGGGGCGATGCATCTGTATGTCGATTGCCATGGATACGATTCGCTCGGGCAGGTGGAGGAGCTGTCGCAGCGGTATGGGGTTCGGATTGTGGGGCTTTGTCCCGAACAGAACAACCCCAAGCCGTGGAATATCGCGGCGCGCGGGAATGAGGCGCGCGCCCGCACGCTCGCGTACTTTAAGAACGTTGTGGATATCGCGGCGGAACTTGGAGCCGAGCAGGTCATGGTCTCGAGCGGCTGGGCATTTTTGAACGAGCCGATCGAGGACGCGTGGGGTCGCAGCGCCTCGATGCTGCGTGCGATTGCCGAGCATGCGGGAGAGCGCGGCGTGCGACTGGTGCTCGAGGCCCTACAGCCGGTTGAGTCGATGATCGTGAACTCGGCGGCCGACACGAAGCGCATGATCGAGGCAGTTGATCATCCGGCACTTAAGGCGTGTCTGGATTTGGGCGCTATGGCGGTGGCGGGGGATACCATCGACGATTATTTCGATCTGCTTGGCGATGATGTCGCCCACGTGCATTTTGTCGATGTTGCGGCAGATGGCACGACGCATCTTGCCTGGGGTGACGGCGACCGCGATATGCGCGCCGACCTGGATAGGCTGGTGGCGCGCGGCTATCGCGGAGTTGTTTCGGCCGAGACCTATGACTGGCGCTATTTTGCCGACCCCGCAGCTGCCGATGCACAGGTAATGGCAGAGTATCGTCGTGCGATTGGCGCCTAGGTGGGGTTGGGTTGCGGCAATCTGCCCTATGTTTCCAAATGAATACGGTGTGAGCGGCTGCGACGGATTTCCCCCGCAAGCACTCTAGTATGCTAAAGTACCCAGAAGACCGGCGGAGCTATGCCGGTCTTCTGTTCTATATGAAACACAGCATAAGGAGGCTCACCAGATGACGGCCACACCGTGGGGATTCCGGGACATATTGCCCGAGGAGGCTCAGGCGCGCGAGGAGATTGCGCTGACGGTGAAGGGCTGCTTTAGGGAGCATCATTACCTTCCGGTCGAGACGCCGCTGCTCGAGGACAAGGGCTCGCTCGAGGAGGGCGGCCGCATTGCGGACACGCCGTTTAAGCTCTTTGATGACGACGGTCGCCTGCTGGTGGTCCGTCCCGACAACACGCTGCCGATCGTTCGCCTGGTTTCGACTCGTATGCGTGCGGCCGATCTGCCGCTGCGCCTGCGCTACGAGGCGCCGGTGGTCCGCGAGTGTCAGCGCAATGCCGGTGGCTCGCGTCAGTTTACGCAACTGGGTTTTGAGCTCATCGGCGCGGGCGACACCGCGGGCGATGTCGAGATTGTCTCACTGGTCGCCGAGACCGTGCGCAAGCTGGCGCTTCCCGGTGCGCGCATTATCGCGGGCAGCGTGCGTCCGTTTAAGGAGCTGCTTGCGGCGTGCGAAGATCGCGAGCTGGCTGCCGAGGCGCTGCGCTGCGTGCACGCCAACGACTTTGTGGGCCTCGATGCCCGCGTGGCGGCAAGTGCTGAGCCTGAGGCCGTCAAGGTCGCCATTAGCGAGCTGCCGCGCCTGCACGGTGGTGCCGAGGTGCTCGACCGCGTCGACGCGCTGCTGGCGGCGGCGGGCATTGTTGCGCCGCTCACGCGCGAGCTGCGTGCCCTGGTCGAGGGCCTGGCTCCCGAGGACGCCCAGGTGCTGTCCTTCGACTTCTCCATCATGAACTCGTTTGATTACTACACGGGCCTGGTCTTTAAGGCCTATGCCGGTGGCTTGCCCGATCCGGTCGGTTCGGGCGGACGCTACGACTCCGTCTTTACCGGCGCATTTGGCGACGGCATCGAGGTGCCGGCGGCGGGCTTCGCCTTTTCGCTCGAGCGCCTGGAGGCTGCGCGCACCTCGGTCGAGGACGCTGCTTCCGATGGTGACCATGCCGTGGGCCGCGGCACCGAGGGTCCGCTTCGCATCGCCGTGCCCAAGGGCTCGCTCAAGGCCGACACGCTCGACGTGCTCGAGACCGCGGACTTGGATGTCTCTGAGCTGCGTGACCCCGGTCGTCACCTCATCGTGCGCGGCCGCGACACACAGGCCGGTGAGGGTGCGGTCGGCGATATCGAGTTTGTCATCGTGCGTCCCAGCGACGCGCCCGCCTTTGTGGGCTGCGGCGGTGCCGACTGCGGCATCTGCGGCTGGGACTCGCTTATCGAGGCAGACCTCAACCTGCTGCAGCTGGTCGACCTGGGCTACGGCCTGTGCACGTTTATCGAGGCAGAACCCGCGTGGCGCGCCGGTCAGGCCGAGCGCAACTATGCCCGCCGCGGTTCGCTTCGCGTGGCCACCAAGTACCCGCGCATCGCGAGTGCCTGGTATGCCGAGCGCGGCGTGAACGCCGACATCGTTTCACTGCACGGCAACATCGAGCTGGGCCCCATCGTCGGCATGACCGATCGCATCGTGGACATCACCGCCACGGGCGCCACGCTGCGCGACAACGACCTGGTCATCACCGGTCGCATTATGGACTGCACGGCCCGCTTCTTTGTCAATCCGGGTGCCGCACGTCTGGATCAGCGCGTGCGCAATCTGGCAGATCGCTTGGCGGCAGCCGTGAAGGACCAGCATTTTGCGCCCGTTGCGGGCTCGGCACAATAGCGCGAGCCCGCACGGGCGCCCCAACGTCCGGGCAGCGGGCCGACTGGCGCCGCCACCCGGTCTCTCGTTTTTCGAACAAAACCTCGACCGATAGGGGATACCGATATGAAGACCATCAAGCTTGCTCCCGGTGAGCGCCTTGTTACCAACCAGCTCAACCGCAAGGGCGTGCTGCCGCAAAACATCGTCGACGCCGCCTGCGATATCGTGGTCAACGTGCGTGCCAACGGTGATGCCGCGGTGCGCGATTACTGCCAGCGTT
>CABSBK010000144.1 GCA_902475865.1 uncultured Collinsella sp. | reverse complement strand
CAGGCAAGGCAAGACGGCATCACGCTCAGGCAGTGGCTCCCGCTCGTCGGGCTCACCTGCTGTGCGTTCGTGTTCAACACGTCGGAGTTTATGCCCATCGGCCTTTTGACTGATATCGCCGCGTCGTTCTCGCTCACCGAGGCCCAGGCGGGCATCATGATCTCGGTCTACGCCTGGGGCGTCATGCTGTTGTCGTTACCACTCATGGTGTTTGCCTCGCGTTTCGAGTTTAAGCGGATGCTGCTGGGCGTGCTGGCCGTGTTCTCGCTCGGTCAGTTCCTGTCCGCTGTGGCGCCGACCTATCCCATCCTGGTCTGCGCGCGCCTGGTGGTCGCTTGCGCACATGCCGTGTTCTGGTCAGTCGCCTCGATTATGGCCTCGCGCCTGGTCGACACGCGCCACGGCGCGCTCGCCATCAGCATGATCGCTACGGGCTCGTCCATCGCGCAGATCTTTGGCCTGCCTCTCGGTCGCGCCATTGGCTTGGCCGTGGGCTGGCGCATGACGTTTGCCGTGGTCGGGGGCCTCTCAGCCATCGCGGCCGTCTACCAGGCAGCGGTGTTCCCGGCCATGCCGGCGGGTGAGCGCTTTACCGTCAAACAGCTGCCCGAGCTGCTCAAGAACCCGCTCCTCATCGCGCTCTACGCAGTCACGGTCTTCATGGCGACCGGCTATTACGCAAGCTACAGCTATATCGAGCCCTTCCTGGCGCAGGTCGCGCACGTCGATGCGGGCGCCATTACCATGACGCTGACGGCGTTTGGCTGCTCTGGTCTGCTCGGAAGCTGGCTGTTTGGCCGCCTGTTCGATGGGCATCGCTTCCCGTTCTTGGCTATTACGCTCTCCGGCGTGCCGGCGGCTCTGCTGCTTATGGCTCCTGCAGCCTCGGCGCTCGTGTTGGTGCTTGCCGTCTGCGCGCTATGGGGCTGCTGCGCCACGGCCTTCAATGTGGCGTTCCAGGCCGAGCTCATCAAGTACACGCCGGCGGATTCGTCGGCTGTCGCCATGTCGATCTTCTCGGGCCTGTTCAACCTCGGTATCGGCACGGGTACCGCGATTGGCGGAGCCGTGGTTTCGGGTCCCGGTATCGCCTGGATCGGCTGCGCAGGTGGCGCAATCGCCGTCGTGGGCGTCATCCTCGCTATCACGGTGCTATTCCCGGCCATACGCCGCGCAAGGCCCGTCGCCTAATCACGTTCCCTCATCAGTTGCGGTGGAATAGTTCCTGTTTAAGGCCTCTGAAGGCCCAAGCAGGAACTATTCCACCGCAATTTATTTTGGGGGAGAGGATACAAGCTGGGCATACAATGGGTGGCGTTGCGTGAAGGATTTCCGGGAGGCTGTTATGTGGGCATACGAGACGACGTTCTATCAGATCTATCCGCTGGGCTTTTGCGGGGCTCCGCGCGAAAACGCTGCACCCGTTGCCGAGGATGAGCTCGCCCAGGCTGCCAACGCCGCGCCCAACCCCGATGCGCCCATCATGAAAATCGCCCAATGGGCCGATTACCTGCAGGGGCTCGGCGTCGGCGCCGTGCTCATCAACCCGCCGCTTGAGTCTGATGGCCACGGTTACGATACGCGCAGCCTGCGCCATCTCGACCGTCGCCTGGGCGGGGATGCCGATTTTGCCGCCATGTGCGAGGCACTGCATGCCCATGGCATTCGCGTGGTGCTCGATGCCGTCTTTAACCATGTGGGCCGTGGCTTTTGGGCCTTCCGCGATGTGCAGGAGCGCAAGTGGGACTCGCCCTACAAGGACTGGTTCCACATTAGCTTTGACGGCGACTCCTGCTATGGCGACGGCTTTTGGTACGAGGGCTGGGAAGGCCATTTTGAGCTCGTGAAGCTCAACCTGCAAAATCCCGCTGTGGTCGATTACCTGCTCGAGTCCGTGCGCCGTTGGGCCGACGTCTTTGGCGTCGACGGTCTGCGACTGGACGTCGCCTATATGCTCGACCGCGACTTTATGCGCCGCCTGCATACTTTTACCCGTGAGCTCAAGCCCGACTTTGTGCTGATCGGCGAGACGCTCCACGGCGACTACAACCAAATCGTCAACGACGAGATGCTCGACTCCTGCACCAACTACGAGTGCTACAAGGGCCTGTACTCCAGCTTTAACTCGGTCAACATGTTCGAGATTGCCCATTCGTTGCATCGTCAGTTTGGCGGCGACCCGTGGTGCATCTACCGCGGCAAACACCTGCTGTCGTTTGTCGACAACCACGATGTGCCGCGCCTGGCGAGCATCCTCACCGACAAGTCCTGTCTGCGCCCCGCCTATGGCATGCTGTTTGGCATGCCGGGCATCCCGTGCGTCTACTACGGCAGCGAGTGGGGAATTGCTGGCGAAAAGGGCGGCCCCGATGGCGACTGGGCGCTGCGACCTGCGCTCGATGAGCCTGCGCCCAACGAGCTGACGGCTTTCATCAAGCAGCTCACGCACCTGCGCTCGGCCGACGACGCGGCGGCCCGTGCTCTCAACTACGGTGCCTATCGCAACGTGGTGATCCAGAACAAGCAGCTGCTGTTCGAGCGCGCCTGCGACGACGCGACGGTGCTTGTGGCGGTCAATGCCGTGAACGAGCCCTATACCTTTGGAGCCGGCGAACTCAACGGCTCCTTCGTCGACCTGCTTGCCGACGATGCTCCCACGGTCGAGCTGACGGGTACCCTTGAGCTTGCACCCTACGAGGTGCGCTATCTGCTGAGGGCCTAGCTCGTGGCCGCGCCGGACGAGGGCTATCAACATATTGAGCATGGGTTTGAACCCGTGTTTGACGAGCACTCGCGCGTTTTGGTGCTCGGGTCGTTTCCCTCGGTGCTTTCGCGCGCCAATGCCTTTTATTACGGCAACCCTCAGAATCGCTTTTGGCGCGTGATGGCCGCATGCCTCGGTGTGCCCGTGCCGCCCAACGAGGGCGACCCTTTGGCAAGCGGTGAGCCTGCGACGCTCGACGCCTCAATTGCCGCCAAGCGCTCCATGCTGCTGAACGGCGGCGTGGCCCTGTGGGACGTGATCGAGAGTTGTGACATTAAGGGCTCGAGTGACGCGAGCATTCGCAACGTTGTGCCGGCACATATCGAGCGCATTGCGGGCAATGCGCCTATTGAGCAGGTGGTATGCAACGGAGGTACAGCGGGGCGCCTTTATAAGCGCTATCTACAGGAGCGGACGGGTCTGTCCGCTGCCGTATTGCCGTCAACTAGTCCCGCCAATGCCGCCTGGCGTCTGGAGCGTCTTGTTGAGCGTTGGCACGAAGCCGTTGACTGGGCCGCTCTCTAATTTAGATATCTGATTGGGCGCGGGCGCCGAGGCATTTCAGAACGCCTCGCCAGATCGGCGCGGGCACGGCTGGCTCGGCGCAAACCATGCCGTCGACGTTGACGTTGACGGCATTGCCGCCGCCAAGTCGCTGCGCATGCTCGACGGAGCAGCCCATGCGAACGGCGCCTACGAGCTTGTCCATCGCTTCGGAAAATGGCCGGCGCAAGAGGCCCATACGCGGGGAGTGGCGAAGCGCCGCAATACCGCTGCCGGCACAGACGACAACGCCGCCACACCACAATTGGTCATGGCGCTCACATGCCTTGTGCAGACGAACGGCGGTCCCGCGCGCCTGCTTAGCGCCCTCTTGTGCGGCTCGAATCGCGGCATAGACGCGCGTGCCCGTACCGCCAAAGCGTTCAAGCGCCTGCTCGGTAGCTGTCAACGTCTCATCGTCAGCCATATCTTCAATGGCCAGCACCATGCCATCGACTGCACCGGCATCATCCGCCTCCAAATCGACCGGGTGGGGGAGCGCGGTGCCAGAAAGCCGAGCATAGGCCGCGATGGCATCCTGCAGGTCCCAGAGCAAAAACTCAAGATCGGCGCTATTGGGAATGCTGATATACGCAATGGTTTGCAGCGTTTTTGGTACATCCCCGCGCGCGGTCGTCTCCATGCCGCC
>CABSBK010000143.1 GCA_902475865.1 uncultured Collinsella sp. | reverse complement strand
AGTCGAAGACTTTGGTGATATAGGGATTCGCCCCTTCCGCAGGCGGGTCGATTGGTTGGCGGCTTCTTCGGCTGTCGACTTGGGGGCCTCGTTGAGCTCCGCAGTGGCTTCCTGCTCTGACATGACTTCGGGATCGGTCGTGGCGGCGATTTCGGTTTCGGCTTCTGCCGTTACCTCAATAGCGCCTTCGATCCCTGTTTCGGGCTCGGGCTCCGGAGCGACTTCGGCCATGGGCTCGGGCTCGGCGCGCTTAACGTGCTTGGGGCGCACGGCCTTGAGGTCCTTCTCACCGCGCTTTTTCTTTTTGTAGGACTGCTTAGCGCCCTTGGCTGCCTTGAGCTTGTCCTCGCCCTTGGCAAGGGCGGCATCCCAGGCATCGTTGGCGATGACGGTGGCATACAGGCGACCGCCCTTAAAGACGGTCAGCTTAATGCAGTCGTCGAGCTCCTCGAGCAGCTCGCGCGTGGACTCGAAGCCCAGGTCATAAGCGGTCATGTCACCAGCGGCGAGTGCCTCCTCGACCTGCGTCATAAACGTTTGCTTGCCGCACCCAATCGCGTCGCGCAGCAGGCGATACAGATAGATGTGGTTGCCCAGTGAAAGCGTGGGCCTAACTATTGTCTTGCTCATGGCAAATCTCCTCTTTACACACGTAAAGCATCTTACCATCGCGCGGGGCTTGCTACCTCGGCGCCCAAGGCAAACGGGCGCGACCGTTGCCGGTTCGCGCCCGTTATACAGGTCGATTATCTATGAGGGGCAAACGTGCTTAGTTGCCCGATGCCGTGCCTTGGCTCGAACTGTCAGATGCCGTGCCGGACGCGGTTCCGCTCGAGCTATTCGAGCTGTCGGTGTTGCTATTGTCGGTAGATCCCGTGCCCGATGTATTGCCGCTCGTCTGGTCGTCCGTGCTCGGTTGAGAGCCGTCAGTCGTTTGGCTTGAGTCGGTTGTGCCGGATTGCGTACCGTTGTTGTTCACAGAAGAATCGGCGCCCTGCGACTGATCGGGGGTGTTCGAGGACGAGTCGGTGGATGCGGAGGTGCCCTGCGAGTCGTCCTGCTGGCTTTGCGATTGACCAGTGCTATCCGCGTCGTGCTCGGCCGTGCGCGACGAAAGGATCGGCTCGGGGCGCTCGCCCAGGCCCTCACCGGCAGTGGTGATAAGGATGGCGCCGGCGCAGGCGATGACCGCGACGATGGCGATGGCGATCGAGAAGATGATGACCTTCTTTTGCGTCTGGCTGCGCTCTGCCGCCGCCTTGGCGCGCAGGCTGTCGGGGGCGACACGCGCAGTGGTCGCGCGCCCTGCAATCTGGCGCATCTCCTGGGTAGTTGCGGCGCCGCCTAAGTGCTCCTCGGCATTAAACTCAACGGGCTCATAGGCGCCGGCGGGGTAGTCGACGGCGGCATGCGTGCCTTTGAGGGCTTTGGCGCTGGCAGAGATAAAGTGGCGGTAGACCTGCGAGGACACAACGGTGATGACCGAGCTCACGGCGGCGCCAATTACTGAACCAGCGATACCAATCTTGGAAGCAAGCGCGACGCTCGTGGCGGCAGCTGCGGCGCCGGCGATGATCTGGGGAATGGAAATGTCGTCGAACAGGCCTTTTTTGGGCGCGATGGCCATGGTCTGTCCGATGGAATGGTTTTCGTGAACGCCGTTGTTGAGCGCGGCCGGTGTCATGACGCGCGTGCGCGGCGCGTCGGTGTACTTGGTTGTCATACGGGGTCCTCCCGGTGTAAATCTGCTTCGTTTCGTGTAGCCATCAGGGTACCCACCAGATGTGAATCGTACGTGAGATTTAACAGATACCATCAACTCATCAATAGCTCACCAAGTTGGTGGGATGCGGTTACAGCCGGCGGTTGAACTACAATAGGGCTTGCTAATTGTTGTGAATGGCGTTTACGCACGGGAGCATTCTTATGAATCTTCACCTTTCTCAGTCTGATGGCTTTTTGCGTGTGGCGGCGGCCTCGCCCAAGATTCGCGTTGCCGATGTCGAGGGCAATGCCGAGGTTGCGCTGGCGGCTGTTCGCGAAGCTGTCGAGCACGGCGTTCGCGCGCTGGTGCTGCCCGAGCTTAACCTGTGCGGCTATACCGCGGCCGACCTGTTCCATAACCGCACGCTGCTGCATGCCTGCGAGGCTGCTCTGGTGCATATCCTCGATGAGACTCGTGAGCTGCCGATTGTCTTTACTATCGGTCTTCCCGTTGCAGTTGCCGAGAATATCTACAACTGTGCCGCCGTGTGCTGTGCGGGTGAGCTTTTGGGCCTGACGGCCAAGAAGTATCTGCCCAACTATGGCGAGTTCTATGAGCGCCGTTGGTTTGCTCCGGCGCCTGCGGATCCCGTGTGGGTTGAATTTGCCGGTCAGGGTCCGGTCCCGCTGGGTTCGGGGCTTATCTACCGTTGCTGTGATGAGGGTGCCGAGGACCTGGTATTGGGCGTTGAGGTTTGTGAGGACCTGTGGGTGCCGGCGCCCCCTTCGACCGAGATGGCGCTTGCCGGTGCGACGGTGATTCTCAACCCGTCGGCCTCGGACGAGATTATCGGTAAGGCAGACTATCGCCGCAGCCTCATCTCCAATCAGAGTGCGCGCCTGTACTGTGCCTATGCCTACGCGGATGCGAGTGAGGGCGAGTCCACGACCGATATGGTCTTTGCGGGCGAGAACATCGTCTACGAAAACGGCTCCAAGCTCGCCGCGACCAAGCTGCTTAGCTGCGATATGGCCATCGCCGACGTTGACCTTGACCGCCTGGTTGCCGAGCGTCGCCGCTCGACGACGTGGGCACGCGCGGACGATGCACCGGAGGCCACGGCCGTTGAATTTTCGTTTGAGGGCGTGCTGGCCGAAGAGCCTGTCCTGCGCGATGCGCTCAATATCGACCGCGTTTTCCCGCGTGCGCCTTTTGTGCCGGCAGACCATGGTGACCTGGCCGAGCGCTGCGAGACCATCCTCGACCTGCAGACCGCCGGCCTCAAGACCCGCCTTGCCCATACGGGTACCAAGGCTGCGGTGATTGGTCTTTCGGGCGGCCTGGACTCCACGCTGGCGCTGCTTGTGACCGTGCGTGCCTTTGATGCACTGGGGTTGCCACGCACGGGTATCACGGCGGTTTCCATGCCCGGCTTTGGCACGACGCATCGTACCAAGTCGAATGCCGAGTCGCTTGCCCGCGACCTGGGTGTGAGCTTCCGCGAGGTTTCGATCCACGCGGCCGTTGAGCAGCACTTCAAGGACATTGAGCACGATCCGGCCGTGCAGGACGTGACTTACGAGAACAGCCAGGCCCGCGAGCGCACGCAGATTCTGATGGATTTGGCCAACCAGGCTGGCGGTTTTGTCATCGGGACGGGCGACCTGTCGGAGCTGGCGCTCGGCTGGGCTACCTATAACGGCGACCACATGAGCATGTATGCCGTCAATGCGAGTGTGCCCAAGACGCTTGTGCGTCATCTGGTACGCTATGCGGCTGATGTCTTTGGCGGGCGTATCGCCGAGGTTTTGCTCGATATTCTCGATACGCCGGTGTCCCCCGAGCTTCTGCCGCCCACGGGTGACGGCGAGATTGCGCAGAAGACTGAGGATTTGGTGGGCCCGTACGAGTTGCACGACTACTTCCTCTACTACCTGCTGCGTTTTGGCTTTGAGCCGGGCAAGATTTACCGCATGGCGCTCAAGAGCTTCGAGGGCGTCTACGACGCCAAGACCGTCCACACGTGGCTACGTACGTTCTATCGTCGCTTCTTTGCCCAGCAGTTTAAGCGTAGCTGCCTGCCCGATGGTCCCAAGGTGGGTTCGGTGACGCTCAGCCCGCGCGGCGATTGGCGTATGCCGAGTGACGCCAGCTCGCGTCTGTGGCTTGCGCAGATCGACGCGCTCAATCCAATTGACTAAGGTTGGCTAAATTGAACCAATACGGGGGTTGCAAGCGTTACACTTTTGAA
>CABSBK010000142.1 GCA_902475865.1 uncultured Collinsella sp. | reverse complement strand
GAGCAACTGGTGGCAGCACGTTGTGCGCGTTGGAGCCTTCGAGCTGCGTGAGCGCATAGGTTGTGCGCAGCATGGCCGAGGTCTCGGGGCTGGCGGCCATGATCTTGGTAACCGCGGGGCGCGTGAGCCACAGGTTGCCAAAGATTGCCTGATACGTCGCGCTGCTACGGGCACCCAACTCGGTCAGTGTGGCCTCGACGGCGGGCGTGAGCTGCGGCTTGCCGGGGTTGGCCGAGATAGTCTCGCATACACGGCAGAGAAGACGGCAGGCATCGTTTGCCGCAGGCGTAGAGGCATGGCCGCCGTCGGCGCGCGCCGTGACGGTAAGGTCGACGTGGCCCTTCTCGGACACGCCTACCATGGCAACGGGTTCGGTGACGCCGAGCGGGGCGTCGGTTGCCACGGCGCCACCCTCATCGAGCACCATGTAGGGATGGATGTTATGCTCGCGAAGCCACTGCACTGCATGGGTTGCAGTAGGTGCGGCGATTTCCTCGCCATCGCTCGAGAAGAACCAGACATCGCGCGGGGGAACGAAGCCCTGGGCAATCAAATGCTCGGCGGCCTCGAAGAAAGCCGAGACGATGCACTTGGTGTCGAGTGATCCGCGGGCCCAGATCTCGCCGTCGAAGATCTCGGCTCCAAAGGGATCGTGCTTCCAGTCTTGGCCCTCGACGGGCACGACGTCCTGATGCGACATCATGACGATGGGGTCCAAGGCGGAATCGGCGCCAGGCCAACGCAGGAGCATGCCAAAGTCGTCGACGCGTGTGAGCTCGGCGACTTTAAAGAAATGCGGATAAAGTCGTTGAAGCGTGGGGATCCACTGACTGAAGGGCTCATCGTCGCGCTCGGCGATGTTCTCACGCGAAACGGTGGGGATGCGCAGCAATTCGCAAAAGCGCTCGACGGCTGCCTCGTCTGCCTTGTAGGTGTCTGCATCAAGAGGCGCGCCCTGTGCGACCGATACCGATGCTCCCATGGTGGGACTCCTTTCGTGTTGTATATCGAATACGTCAAGATTATCGCCCGCACTGCGCGTGGGAAATGGCGAAACGCGTTGTTCATTTGCGGGTGGCGGGTCGGATAGCCTTAGCCGACGATGACCGTGCCGTCTTCGGCCACGGTGATGGCGTCTCCGGTCGACACGGCATCGAGAAACTCATCGCCCAGGTTGTCAATGGTGGGCATGGGGGTGTCGGTCCATACACCCGAGAGGATCGCGCCAGCGGCGGCAAGGCTGTCAATGGGTTTGGAAAACAGCAGGCATGCGGGTTGGCGCCCCATTTTGGTGGCGCAGAAGAGCACCATGCCGCCGGTGGTGGAGCCGATAGTCTGCGGAAGGCACAAAGCACATCCCGCCAAAGGTTTGCCGTACAAGTCGGGATTGTTTTGGTCGGAACACATGGCCTTTTTGTCGCCAAACATCAGTGCCTTCTGAAACGATGCGAGTGTGTTGAGCCCTCCGTGAGAGACAAGTGCCTTGGCGTGGGCAGTTCCGGGGACAACGACGCGGCCGTGAAAGATTTTCTTCATGAGGAGTCGCCTTCCTATTTGATTGGTTTTCCGGTAGTGACGTAGGCGAGCACTTCGTCGTCGGTGTAGTAGCGCGATGCTGAGTACGTACGCAACTTGTTGGAGTTGGTGATGATGGGCATGCTGCCGCACAGCGGGTTGTTGGTGTACATAAGCGGGCAGATGCTCGAGACGACGGCGCCGGTAGTCGAGAGGCGTCTGTATGCCGCAGTCTTGCGGAAGGCGTCTGCCACGGATGGGGCGGCGGTCAGTACGGTGGGTACTTGCACGCGGCAGTTGCCGGAGGCGCTTAGCCCATCGCAGATGGCGTCTGCCCAATGGACGAGTTGTGCAGACGAGAGGTGGGGGCAGCCGATGAAGGCAAGCTTGGGGCGCGCGCCCGGGTTCTTCCACATAACGGGGTAGCTCGAGCGGATGCGTTCCAGCTCGGCGTCGTCAATGCGATAGATTCGGGCGTCTGGTGCCATGAGTTGTTCGCCTTGTTCGACGGCCTCGGGCGTGATGCCGTCCACGTGGTAGAGCCCGACAGCGCCGTTCGATGCGCTGGCGGCGCCCATGTCCTTAAGGTAGTCCTGCGTGCCGGGTCTGAGTTCGCGGCCAAGCCAGCGGTCGAGGCCTTTAATGTAAGGGACGTCTTCCATCACCTTCATGCCAATGGCGCTGCCAAGCACTTGCGCTTCGGGCTTGCGCTTACAGTCGACTTCGATGATCCAGGTCGCCTTGCGGCCCTCATCGGTGAGCAGGCCGAATTCCGGGACAAAGCCGGCAATTGAGCCGAACATCTCGATGATGCCGGAGTTGCGATTGCAGCGAGCGCCCAGCACGGAGTTGGCAAAGACCACGGCGCTGCTTTCTGCCCAGCTTAGGATGTCGCCACGCCGAGGTCGATTGCCAACCTCGGGCTGGTAGCAGGTGCAGGTGAAAGCATCGTTGTCCAATAGACCCATGCTGCGCAGCTGTGCCTCATAATCGTCTTGTTTGGAATACATAATCTTGAACAGCAGCTTTTGCAGCGGGTTGGCCGGGACGGCGGGGTCGAGGGGCCTCGGGTCGACCGAGAATGACTGACCGGACAGGGCGCCGTCTTTCAGCAGCTCATCCATAAGGTCATAGACTGGACCGAGCATGGAGAGGCCAAAACTTGTGACAAGATGACCGTTTGCGCCGGTCACGGGAACCATACGCTCAGCGCCAAAGCATTCGCCGTACATAACGAGGGTCTTGACCACTTTGGCCATGGCGGGGCCCTTGGCGCCGTTGAGCAGGGCTTGTTGTTGGGAGGTCAGGTTCATCTGTGAGCCCATCCTTTCGTGTTAGATATTGGTGCCGAGTCGGTATGCCGCACGGACCGCTTCGAGCACACGGCCGGGCGCAAACCCATCGCCGATGTTATGCAGCTCGTCAGCGGCGTGCGTCTGCTGCAGTTTGTAGAACAGCGCGTCGTCGGGGTGTCCGCCGCAGGCAATGATTACCAAGTCGCAGGTTAGCTCGAGTGACTTCCAGTCGTTGCCGATTTTGGGTGCAAGCGGGTTTTCGACGTTCTCGGGCAAGACCGGTGACCACGAGACGTAGGGGTCGGGAACGTTTTTGTGGCAGTTGCGACTCAAGTGGAGACGCGCACACCTCGACGGGGCTCCAGACTCGCGTTTGCCGCCGACCTCCGCGCGCTCGACGCGTGTCATATTGAAGAGTCGCACATTGCGTCCCCTGAGCGCATGGAGTAGGTGGCCGCGATTTGCCGTGCAGGCGCCCTGCATCATGTGAGACAGCATTTCAATTACGCTGACCTGTGGTATGCCGTGTTCGACGGTTAGCCATTGGGCAACCTCGCAGCCCACGGCCCCTCCGCCAATGATGGCGACGGTTTTGGCGTTGCCAAGCAGCGCGGGTTGGCGCAGTAGCTGCGTTGCCTGCACGGCATGGCCCGATGCTGCAAGCTCCGTAAGGCCGGGGATGGGCGGTATCGCATTAGAAGTGCCTGTTGCACACACGATTGCGTCGAAGCCTGCTTTTGCAAGATCTTCGGCGCGTGCTGCCCGTCCAAGCTCGAGTGTCAGGTTCCCGTTGGGTTTTTCTGTCTGCTCGCGCACCTGTCGAACAAGATAGGAGCGGTAATTATCGAGGTCGAACTTGATCCGGGCGGCGCTGGCGGAGAGGAGTTTTCCTCCAAGTTCATCTTCGGCGTCGATGAGCTTTACGTCGTGGCCACGACGCGCGGCGATTAGCGCACAGACCATCCCGGCGGGTCCGGCTCCTATCACCGCTATGCGTTTGGGTTCTATGGCGGGAGCGGGTGTCTGGGGCATGAGGTATTCAAAGCTGCAGCGTGGATTGACGGCACACTGCGGATGGCCCCCTTCGACAAACTCGTTGAGGCATCCTTCCTGGCATCCGATGCAGGGGCGAATATCTGCCACGCGACCGGCGTACGCCTTGTTGGGCCACT
>CABSBK010000141.1 GCA_902475865.1 uncultured Collinsella sp. | reverse complement strand
CGTGCGAGCTGTTGACCAATTATCTGCTGGAACATGGTCACTCGAATATGCGGTTTGTGGCGGGTCCGGAAAGCTCGATTTCCTCGCGTTTTCGTGAGGCCGGTTGGCGCGATACGCTGGGTCGTGCTCATGTCGATGCCGCTCCGATACTGCGTGGCGATTGGAGTGCGGACAGTGGGTACGCCATGGGCGAGCGGATTGCCGCCGAGGTGCTTGCCGGCGGGTCGCAGGCGCCGACTGCCGTGCTTGCGGCAAATGACCAGATGGCGCTGGGTGTTATCGCCGCGCTCGAGAACGCGGGCCTGTCCGTGCCCGACGACGTGAGCGTGGTTGGTATCGACGACGCACTCGAGGGACTTGTTCCTCACAATCGACTGACGACGCTGCGATTTGATTTGCGCGGTGTCGGTAAGCTTGCGTTTGAGGCGGCGATTGGAGAGAGCTCGTCTATCGAGGCGATTCATGTGCCGAGTACGCTGGTCGAACGCTCGACTGTTAGGGACATACGGGGTTAGGTCCTACTCCGTTTGTCTCGATCTGTAACAGGTAGACGGTCAAAAGCGGGCTACGTGTTACAGATTTAGATTCTTCGGAAAGAGCAATCCTGTTCGTCTCGATCTGTAACAGCTAGGACCAAAAACTCGGCTAGATGTTACAGATTGAGATAAACGGCTTCTGACCTGCACAATAAGGCCGGGGGCGGCGCGCCGTGTGACGTGCCGCCCCCGGCTGAGAAATGGGGACAGGTTATGTGAGCGGGCAACCCCGCCAGTCACTAGTCCAGACGACGGGTCTGCGCCACGTGCTTATACCAGTATGCGCTTGCCTTGGGCGTGCGCTTCTGGGTTTCAAAGTCAACGTAGAAGAAGCCGTAACGCTTGTTGTAGCCATTGGTCCAGGAGAACTGATCCTGCAGGCTCCACAGGAAGTAGCCGCCCACGTTGACACCCACCTCCATGGCCTTGAGCAACCAGCGCAGGTGCTGCTCGATGTAGTTGATGCGCGGCTGGTCGTCCACAAAACCGTCCTTGTAGGGGTCCTTGTAGCCCATGCCGTTCTCGGTAATGAAGATCTGCTTATAGTTGGGGTAGCGCTGCTTAATGTAGACGAGCAGATCGAACAGGCCCTCGGGATAGATGATCCAGTCCCAGTCGGTGGTGGGGATGCCAGGCTTGTTCACATGCTCGCCAATACCCTTAACACGCCAGCGGCCAGTGCCCTTCTCGCCCGTACCGTTGTGGTGCAGGTCGTTCTCGCCATCGTAAGCCTTCAAGAAACGGCATTGGTAGTTGTTAACGCCCAGGTAGTCGTTGTAGAGCGCGGCCTCGCGCATGATTTCCAGATCCTCGTCTAGGATCTCGATGGTGCCGCCCGAGACGGCAGCCAGGCGGTTGGCGCACTCGAGGGTGTCGGGCGCATAGTCGCCGCGGAAGGTGGCGTCGAGCAGAAACTGGTTCTGCAGCACGTGCTCGTTGTTGGCGGCTTTAATGTCGGCGGGGTCGTTCTCGTTGAGCGGGTACTTAAACTCTAGCGACTGGATGACGCCGATCTTGCCCTTAAAGCCGCCGTTGTGGAAGGCCAGCACGGCCTTGGCGTGGGCGAGCATCATGTTGTGCTCGCACTGGAAAGCCTCGGCCAGATGCGCCTTGACGCCACCGGGGAAGGTGCCCTCGATGTAGGTGTTGGAGGCGTCGGCCCAGATCTCGTTAAAGGTGAACCAGTAGGTCACCTGGTCGGCGTACTCCTTAAAGCAGAAGGTGGCAAAGTCCACAAAGGCGTCGATGGTCTCGCGGTTGAGGAAATCGCCCTTCTCAAAGAGGGGCAGCGGCGTGTCAAAGTGATGCAGCGTGACGAACGGCTCAACGTGGTGCTTATGGCACTCGGCGAAGAGATCGTGATAGAACTGGACGCCCTCGGGGTTAATCTCACCGGTGCCGTTGGGAAAGATGCGGCTCCAGGCGATGGAGAGGCGAATGCCGTTGATGCCGAACTCCTCGCACAGCTCCAAATCGACGGGGTACTGGTTGTAGAAGTCCGAAGCGGGATCGGGGGAGAAGCGCCCCTGGGCCTCCAGGAAGTCGTCCCAGGCGACTTTGCCTTTACCGTGGGTGCGGGTCTCGCCCTCTACCTGGTAGGCAGCGGTAGCGCCGCCAAAGACAAAGTCCTCGGGAAACTGCGCAGGCGGGTTGGTGACGCTAGCAGGGTTAACGGACATGATGATCCAATCGTCTAAATCGAAGGGCCAGCCGGTCTTGGATGGTCGGCTGGCCCTGAGCGTTACTTACTTCGAGAGTTGCTCGCTTACGAAGGCGAGAGACTTATCGCCGTTCTGGGAGAGCTCGATGTACTGCTTGCCACGGCAGGCGACGCACTTGTTGCCCACGCGCTCGCAGTCCTTCTGCAGGTCGGCCAAGTAGCTGGCAGCCTGCGGGGCCAGGACGACCAGATCAAAGTCGGGGAGCATGTCCACGTGGTTGCCATATGCCTCGGCAGCGGTCTCAAGATTGATGCCACGCTCCTTGGCGGCCTTGGCCAGCGCGTTGGCGAGCAGGCCCGAGGTACCGCCGCCCTGGCAGAGCACGAGCACGCGCTTGCCGTTGAGGTCGCTGGCGGCCGTGGCCTCGGTGGCGGCGGGAGCGACGTCGGACTTCACGGCCTCGGCGGCAGCACCGGCGGCAACGCTCTTGGCGTCAGCCTTGCCCTGGAAGGCGTCGTTGAGCTTGGCGGCCTTCTCGGCGTTCTTGGCGGCGAGCTCCTCCTGGGAGATCTCGGCCTCCTCGGCGCACTTCTGGGCGTCATAGGCACGGAAGAACGGATAGTACAGAACGAAGTCGACGACCAGGATAAGGGCGAGCATCACAAAGGCGAGCGGCTGGAAGCCCAGGCCCATGATGGTGCCGATGGGGCCGGGGACGGTCCAGGGCAGGGTGTACATAAAGCCGTTCATGCCCAAGAAGTCGATAAAGATCTTGAGGATCCAGATGTTGGCGATCGGGGCAAAGACAAACGGGACAAAGAAGACGGGGTTGAGCACGATGGGCGCGGCGAACAGCAGCGGCTCGTTGACGGCAAAGCACACGGGGACGATAGCTGCCTTACCGACGGCGCGCATCTCCTGAGACTTGGCCAGGAAGCAGAACATAAAGACCAGGACGAGCGTGGCGCCGGTGCCGCCCATGCAGACGACGAAGTACTGGGCACCCTGGGTCAGGACAGCGGAAGCGTGCTGGCCAGCCTGGAATGCGGCCAGGTTGTCGGTCATGTTGGCAACAAGGGCGGCGGCGATGGCGGGCTCGACGATCGAGGGGCCGTGGACGCCCACGAACCAGAACAGGCTCATGGCGCCGTAGATCACAGCGAGGCCGATGTAGCCATCGGCAGCGGTGAACAGGGGCTGGAACACCTGGATGACGCCCTGGGCAAAGCAGAAGCCAAAAGCAGCGCGGAAGACGATGTCAAAAACCCAAAAGACGGTGATGCAGACGGAGAAGGGGATGATGTCCTTGAAGGTCTGCGAGATGTTGGGCGGAACCTGCTCGGGCATCTTGACGGTGATGTTGCGCTTAATGAAGAACTTGTAGATGATGCCAGTCACAAACGCAGCGATGAAAGCGGTCAGCAGGCCCTTGGAACCAAGGTAGGTGGTGTTGAAGCCGCTGGCGGCGTCCGTGGCGATGGTGTCGCTCGAAAGGAGCAAGAAGCCGATGATGGCCGCGCACATGCACGAGATGAAGTTGATCTGGTTGTTCTTGGGCAGATCGCGGTTCTGAGCGTCGGCGAAGTGCTTGGCCGTGGTGGCGGCGCAGGCGATGGCCAGGATGCCCATGGAGTAGTTGTAGCACTTCCACAGGGCGTTGTTGATGTCATCGGGCCAGTAGAAACCCCAGATGTTGGGGACCGAGGCCACCAGGCAGAAGATGGACGAGAAGATGATGATGGGGATGACGGAGATAAAGCCGTCGCGGATCGCCTTGAGGTACTTGTTGCGGGCGATCGCGTT
>CABSBK010000140.1 GCA_902475865.1 uncultured Collinsella sp. | reverse complement strand
TAACGATAGAGCAGGGCACGTTTGCGTTGACGCTTCGTAAGTAGGCCGCGCTCATCAGTACCTTTATGAAGGGACGCTCGCTCATGCTCAACGGCGCCGTGCTGTCGTTTGAGGACTCCGGCTCGCGCTTCTCCAAAAATGTGACTATTTAGGGCACGGTGCGCGGCTCGCGCGGCGACCTGTACAAGACGCACGTGGCGCTCGACATGGACGAGCACGAGGTTGTCGACTACGACTGCGATTGCCCCGCCGCCTTCCGCTATTCCGGCATGTGCAAGCACGCTATCGCCACGGCGCTGGCGTATCTGGATGCCAGTGGCGCCGAGCCCGTCGAGGGCTTGCGTACGCCGGTCCGCACGTTTACGGCACCGCCCGCACAGTCAAAGCAGCCCACACACCCCGCGCCCACCGCATCTGCGGTCAACCCCAATTTTCCCTTCCCGGCACCCGTCCCCACGAGCCCGAGCCTTGTGACGGCGCTTTCCGATCTTTCGGACGCGCGCATGGACGAGCTCGTGGCCATGCGTCGCAAGCTCGCCGGCACCATCGACCCCGATGCGCCCAAAGCGGTGCTGGAGCCCTCGCTGGTGCCGTACTACAATCCGCTGTTTGCCGATCGCTTTAACTGGGCGCTCGAGTTTCGCATTCGCTGCGGTTCGGTGTCCTACGTGGTTAAGGATATCGACGGCATGGCCGATGCCTATGTGCGCGGTGGTACGTTCTCCTATGGCAAGAAGCTCACGTTTGCCCATGTGTCCGAGGCTTTCGATGACGTGTCGACAAAGCTGCTCGACTTTATCGCAATGACGGTCGCCTACCTAGGCGATATTACGAGCTCGCGCTCGGCATCGTATGACTTTGCCCGCAGCGGCTTTGTCGCCGAGCGTCAGTTGCCGGTATCCGAGTATTCCGTCGTGTCCGTGCTGGACCTGCTGTGTGGCAGGTCCATGTCCTTTGAGCCCGCTTGGTCGCGGGGGACGACGACGCATCGCTCCTACGAGGTGGCCGTCGAGTCGTCGCCGCAGGGGGAGGGCGAAGTCCCGGCTAAGCGCCCGCCGCTTCTTGCCGCCAAGATTGCACCGGCGGCGGGAGGCAGCTACGACTTGCGCCTTCCGGCCGATACGCATTGCTTTGTCGCGAGCGACGCAGCCTATCTGGTCGATACGCGCCGCGCGCGCCGTACCGACACGGCGTTTGCCCAACATGCGGCGTCGTTCCTTTCGCACTTGTTGCCCTGCCGCACGCCGGTCCATATCGCCGCCGACCAGGTGGGCGAGTTCTGCCGCATGGCGCTGCCTATCTTGCGCGACTATACCGACCTGACCGCTCCCGCCGCGCTCGACGCCGTGGCACCCGAGCCGAGTTTTGCCATGGCGATTGGCGTCGACGATGGTCTAGTGACCTGCAAGATTACGGTGACCTACGGTGATTGGTCGGCAGATCTCTTTAGTCTTGGTGCTCCGGGCAGTCCTTTCGAAGAGCAACGCCCCGGCGTTCCGCCCCGCGATACGGTGGCGGAGTTTCGCGTTATGGACACGGCGGCCCTGTACTTCGATTTCTACGAGGGCGGCCTGGCGTTTGAGGAGCGCGACGACGCCCGCCTGTTCCACTTGCTGACCGAGGGCCTGTCTGCCCTGTCCGAGCTGGGCGAGGTCATGCTCAGCGACCGCCTGCGCCAGATCTCGGTCCGTCCTGCGCCCAAGCTTTCGGTGCGTGCGACCGTCAAGAGTAACCTGCTCGATGTCGAACTGGGCGCAAGTGGCCTTTCGGCGGTCGACCTTGCCATCTATCTCGATTCGTATAAGCGTCACCAGACGTTCGCTCGCCTTACATCCGGCGACATCGTGCGCCTGGACGAGGGAGCGCGTGCCGCGTTTGGTCTTGCCGAGGACCTGGGCGTCGATGCCGTCGACCTGCTCGACGGCGTGTCGCTTCCCGCGTCGAGTACCCTTTTTGTCGATAGCATGCTCGAGCGCACGCCGGCGCTCGAGGCCGATCGCGACGCGGCGTTCCGCCGCACCGTCGAGCGTCTGGACACGCTCGGCAAGATGGACTTTACGGTACCCGTCTCGCTCAAGGCCACGCTGCGTGGCTACCAGATTGACGGCTACCAGTGGCTCGGCTCGCTTGAGCACCTGGGCCTTGGCGGCATTTTGGCCGATGATATGGGTCTGGGCAAAACACTGCAGATGATCGCACATATCCTGGCGCGCGTGGAGGCGGGGGACGCTAAGCCCACGCTCGTGGTATGCCCCGCGTCGCTCGTGTACAACTGGGCTGCCGAGTTGGAGCGCTTCGCTCCCTCGCTTGATGTGTGTGCCATCGTGGGCGCCAAGGCCCAGCGTCGCGTGCAAATTGCCGGTGCCGCCGAGCACAACGTGGTCGTGACGTCGTATGACCTCATGCGTCGCGACATCGACGAATATGTCGAGCAGGACTTTGCCCGCGTAGCGCTCGACGAGGCCCAGTACATTAAAAACCCGCTCACGCAGGTGGCGCGCGCCGCCAAGCGCCTGCCGGCCGGCGTGCGCTTTGCCTTGACGGGAACGCCCATCGAAAACCGCCTGTCCGAGCTTTGGAGTATCTTCGACTTTTTGATGCCGGGTCTTCTGGGCACGCGCGACTCATTTGCCAAGCGCTTTGAGAGTCCCGTCGAACATGCCGAGGGCGACAGTGCCGCTCGTCTGCAGGCGCTCGTGTCGCCGTTTGTGCTGCGTCGCGTCAAGGAAGATGTGGTGGCCGACCTGCCCGAGAAGATCGAGGATACGGTGATGGCGCAGCTTGCCGGCGAACAGCGCAAGCTCTACCTGGCCAACCAGGACCGCATTGCCCAGCAGGTGCAGCACCGCGAGGCCGGGGAGTTTAAGAAAGATAAGCTCAAGGTGCTCGCCGAGCTCACCAAGCTGCGCCAGATCTGCTGCGACCCGCGTCTTCACTACGAGGATTACAAGGCGGGGAGCGCCAAGCTCGATACGTGCATGGAGCTCGTGCACGGCGCACTCGACGGCGGGCATCGCATCCTGTTGTTCAGCCAGTTTACGGGTATGCTCGATATCATCGGCAAGCGCCTGTCTAAGGAGGACATCGCCTTCCTTAAGCTCACGGGCGCTTCGTCTAAGGAGAGCCGCGCCAAGATGGTTGCGCAGTTCCAGGCAGGCGAGGTGCCGGTGTTCTTGATTTCGCTCAAGGCGGGCGGTGTTGGCCTTAATTTGACGGCTGCCGACGTGGTCATCCACTACGACCCGTGGTGGAACGTGGCCGCGCAGGACCAGGCGACCGATCGCGCCCACCGCATTGGCCAGCAGCACACCGTGACCGTGTACAAGCTCATCGCCAAGGACACGATCGAGGAGCGCATTATGCAGATGCAGGAGTCCAAGCGCGATCTGGTTAACAGCGTGCTCGGCGGCGATGGCATCTCATCGGCACTGTTCACGCGCGAGGATGTTCTGGCACTGCTCGGTGGCGACGGTCGCTAACTTGCGCATGCCGATGGGTGCCAGGACAGGTACTCGGAATTGCCTGAGCGCCCTGGACTATGCCGAGCCCCTCGATATGTGTTCATTTGCCATGCCGTGGATGGTTCGCCTACCTTTGGGCATAAGAAGCATCAGGAATATTGGCACATCAGCAAAGGAGAACATCATGGCGAAATTCTTTAAGGACTCCGACGGCAAGCTCGTTGCCGCCCTTGGCGACGGCGTTGCGACCCCTGCCGGCTTCACGGAGCTGACGGCAAACACCGAGGATGCGGCGCACGAGAAGCACGTGCCTGTTGTCGAGATCGAGAGCGACGGCCACGTCATTCGCGCGCGCGTGGGCTCGACGGAGCACCCCATGCTGCCTGAGCACTACATCGAGTGGATCGCGCTTGAGTCCGAGGGCCGCCTGGAGGTCCATTACCTCGAGCCCGGCATGAAGCCCACGACGTTTTTCGCTGGCGGCTCCAAGACCGGTCACGTCTATGCCTACTGCAACCTGCATGGGCTGTGGTCCGCGA
>CABSBK010000139.1 GCA_902475865.1 uncultured Collinsella sp. | reverse complement strand
GTGTGGGAGTACCTCAAAAAGCTCTTCCGCCTGAGCCTGGACACCAAGTTCATCGCCACGCGCCGCGATGCGATCGTCCTCAACATTCCCATCTTGATTCCCATCATCGCGCTGTTTGCCTGGGGCGCTACGATTTGGCTGATGCTGATTGGCCTGTTCTTTGGCATGCGCTACCGCATCGACAGCGACGGCGACGTGCCCGGTAGCATCAACAACCTTATGAATCACGCCGCCGACGCCGCGGACGACATCAAGCAAAATCTGAACGACGACAAGTAATCGCAGACGGGGGCACGCATGGCACGGATCCTGATCGTAGAGGACGAGGAGAAAATCGCCCGCTTTGTGACGCTCGAGCTGGAGCACGAGGGCTACCAGGTGGAGCACGCCGCCGATGGCCGCACCGCCGTGGACCTGGCACTGGAGCGCGACTACGATTTGATTCTGCTCGATGTGCTGTTGCCGCAGCTCAACGGCATGGAGGTCTTGCGGCGTGTCCGCAAGCACAAGGATGTGCCAGTGATTATGGTCACCGCGCGCGATGCCGTGATGGATAAGGTGGCCGGGCTCGATGCCGGCGCCGACGATTACCTGACCAAGCCGTTTGCAATTGAGGAGCTGTTCGCACGGATCCGCGTGGCGCTGAAGCGCTCGGAGGCCGTGCGGGCGGCTTCGGGTGTTGGCGGCGCTAGCGCCAGGGCGGGCATGGCGGGCGGCGCGGACGGGAGCGCCGCCGCGACGCCCCCGGTCGGCGACTCAACCCAGGCTTCCGCCTCGCCCTCCCCCGCCGCGCTTACCGTAGGCTCGGTTGCGCTCGATCCCGACCGCCGCGAAGTCACGGTCGGCGGCTCACCCATCGTGCTGACCGCCCGCGAGTTCGACGTCCTCGCACTGCTTATGGCGCATGCCGAAACCGTGCTCACGCGCGAGCGCATCGCGCACGAGGCGCTGGGCTACGAATACGTGGGCGACACCAACAATGTCGACGTGCACATCGCGCACCTGCGTGCCAAGATCGAAGACGCCGGTGGTGCCCGCATCATCCAGACCGTGCGCGGGGTGGGCTATGTCTGCCGTGCGTAACGCCGAGGCCAAGCGCGTCACCTCCATCGCCCGCGCCATCAACTGGGGCTATATGTGGCGCCGCCTGATAAGCTACGTCTGGCTCGATCTGCTGCTAATGGTGATTGCGGCGGCGATTCTCGTCTATGGATACAACCAGACGCTGCCCGACGGCGCGTTTACCGCAGGCTGGATCCCCGGCGCCACCGTTCACGGCATGTCGCTGACGCCTGCGCGCGGCTGGGACCCGACCACACTCACCTATACCGTCGAGCTTGCGCGTACCACCAAGACCTTCCCCCTCGCGCAGGACCTCGTCACGCTATGGCCTCTCTACCTTGTCGTTGTGGGTTGGCAAGTCATCAGCGTGCTCAACATGCTCGGCGGCGCCCGGCGCGTGCGCCGTACCATGGCACCGCTCAACGACTTGGCACTGCGCGTGGATGAACTCGGCCGCATGCAACTCGCCGGTGGCAAGATGGAAACACTGGAGCAGGCCATCGAGCGCGCAAGCGTCGACTCGCCGAGCGTCACCACCGGCGACGCCGACCTGGCAAGCATCGAGGTCGCACTCAACCGCCTGCTGCGCCAGATGCAAGAGGCCAAGCTGCAGCAGATGCGCTTTGTCAACGATGCAAGCCACGAGCTGCGCACGCCCATCGCGGTGATTCAGGGCTACGTGAACATGCTCGACCGTTGGGGCAAAGACGACCCGGACGTGCTGGCGGAATCCATCGCGTCCCTCAAGGCCGAAAGCGAGCACATGCAGGAGCTCGTGGAGCAGCTGCTGTTTTTGGCACGCGGCGATGCCGGCCGCACCGTGCTGCGGCGCGCGAATACTAACCTGGCTGCACTGGTCGACGAGGTATGCGAGGAATCGCAGATGATCGATACCGAGCACACGTATCGACTGACCTTTGACGCTGCGCTTGCCAGCGACCCGCGCTGCGACGCGCCCGTCGATGTGGCGCTCGTGAAGCAGGCTCTGCGCGTAATCGTGCAGAATGCCGCCAAGTATTCGAACGCGGGCACGCCCATCACGTTTGGCGTGGCGCCGGATGCGGGCGCGGGCACGATCGACATAAACGTTGAGGACGAGGGCATCGGCATGAACCAGGAATCCGCAGCCCACGCGTTCGAGCGGTTCTACCGCGCCGACAACGCGCGCGATGCCGGCGCGCAGGGCTCGGGTCTGGGGCTTGCCATTGCCAAGTGGATCGTCGATAGCCATGGCGGTGTCATTGGCGTGACCTCGGTCGAGGGTGTCGGCAGCCGCTTTACGATTCGCCTGCCACGGTAGGGATGCCCCTCGGCATAAATAAAGGGATAGGGCCACGCGGCTCTATCCCTTTTTGCTAGCTATAGCAGCTTGTGCGCTAGTCGCGGCACAGGTGCACGGCGAAGCCGGCGAACTCGCGCTTAAAGTACACGAGTTTGGTGCCGCCGTCGGGCAGCAGCACGCGCGACTCGTCGTTAACCTCGAGCCCGCGCTCGGCAAACCACTTCTCGGCCGCATCGATGTCGTTGACGGCAAAGCCAATGTGGCCCTTGGCGCCACGACCGTTCTGCTTCATGATCTCGACCAGCGAATCGTTAAAGTACGAAACGGGGGTCTCGATGACGGGCAGGCCCATCATCGTCGAGAACAGCTCCGCGATCTCCAGGGCGTCTGCCGGGTCGGTGGCGTTGATGCCCACATGGGCAACGCGCATGCCAAAGAGCTCGACCGGATTGGCGTTCTGCTCACTCATACAGGCAGCGCCTACTGAGCCATGACGTCGAGAACGGCCTTCTCAGCAGCGACGCGGTTCATGCCGGTCATGAAGGGCACGCCGCTCACGTACGGGCAGGTGAGGCCCTCGGGGGCAACGGTGGTGGCGATCAGCAGGTCAGCGCCATCGTCGCAGTAATCCTTGGCCTCGGAGATGGCGCACTGCACGATCTCATACTTGCCGGCATAACCGTTGGCGTCGAGCAGGGTGGCGACCTTCTGGGCAACGAGCGTGGAAGTAGCAGCGCCAGCACCGCAAGCCAAAACGATCTTCTTCATAGGTAATGTCTCCCTTCATGGTTTACTTTAGGTAAGTGTACCGCAGCGAGCGATGTCGCTCGGCCTCGATGAGCTTTTATGCCAGTTTGCTTGCGCGCTGCGTATAATACATCTAGTACGTGTTGTCATACCGCTCGCTTTATGAGCGACTAAGGACCCCAATATGCCCGATTCCCGCACCCTCTGGACCGCCGTCGTCATTATTTGCATCGCCGTGTCGGTATTCTTTAGCGTCAAAAAACGCACCACGTTTAAGCGCCTGCAGCAGCTTATGGCTGCGAAGCAGTGGGACGAGTTCGATCGTTTGCTCGATGGCAAACTCACCAGCATGCTGTACCCGCGCTATAACCGCGACTACCTGCGCCTGAACTCATATCTGCTGCGCGAGGACCACAAGCGCGCCGACGAGATGTTCGATTTGCTGTTGGGGCTCAACCTGCCCAAGATGCAGCGCGTCGACCTGGTGATCAAGGCTTTTAACTACTACGTTGGCCAGGAGTTTTGAGGGCGGCCAGGCCGAGGCAGTCGCACACGAATGCCAGCTGATGTACGACACGATGATCCTCAAGCGCCACAACGACATTCCCGAGCTGGAGCGCATGCTCAAGGAGGCCGGTGACGACAAGGTCAAGAGCTGCCGCCTGGAGTACCTGCTGGCCCTGCAATACCAAAACAAGGGCGACGAGGCCAAGTATGCCGAGTACTTGGAAAAGTCGGGCCAACACTCGATGGCCGTCAACGCGTAACGGACGGCTTGTGCTAGACTTCTAATCTCACGGGGGCGTGGCGGAATTGGCATACGCAGGAGACTTAAAATCTCTCGCCGC
The DNA here is from genome assembly GCA_902475865.1 of uncultured Collinsella sp. GTDB lineage: Bacteria > Actinomycetota > Coriobacteriia > Coriobacteriales > Coriobacteriaceae > Collinsella. Next base: position 62 of record CABSBK010000139.1, on the reverse strand, counting down.
AAGGATTGTGGGTTCGAGTCCCACCGCCCCTACCACGTATTGTTTACGAGCCCGTGTCCCCC
>CABSBK010000138.1 GCA_902475865.1 uncultured Collinsella sp. | reverse complement strand
GCGAAAGACCTCGCCAAAGAGGAGCGCCGACCAGCAGGGAGCGAGCACGACCTCGCTCATGCAAACCAAGTTGGCCGCAAACGCGTTAGTGCGCGCAATCCCCTTGGCATACAGCACACTCGCAAGGCCGCTGCAAAAAAGGCCATGCACCAGCATAAGCCCCCACTCAAAGGGTTTTACGGAGCCTAGGTCGCCGGCAAAATAGACGATCGGCAGTATCGAGATGCCGCAGGAGATGAGCGAGGACACCATGGGCGACGCATCGGGGCGAGAGTTCAAAAAGAAACACAGCCCAAAGGTGGCGCCCGAAATGACGGCAAGCAGGTTGCCGAGCATGCCCTCGGCACTCAAATCGCCTAAAAAGAACAGTCCCATACCCGTAAAAGCAACCACCACGGAGGCAATCTTCGCAGGCGAGGGCAACGTGCGAGTTGCGAGCGATTGATACACGATAACGAAAATCATCGAGGTGTACTGCAGGACGATCGCGTTGCCGACCGTCGTGAGCTGGTTGGCAAAGTTAAACGTGGTGCCCGTCACGAAGTTGCAGACGGCCACAAGGACAATAAGGCGGCTGACGCGGAAGACGGGCCTGCCGACGAGCAGGATAAAAAGCGCCATAAATATTGCCGTGACGGCACCGATCAAAAGAGCTGACTGCGAATTGGCGCGAACGAGGATGCCGATAAAACTCCACAAGAGCGCCGTGCCAAATAGATACATCGCCCCGCTCACGCCATTATCGGGTGGATTGTCAGATCGAATCACGAAGCACCTCCAGCTAGCTTTCGGTAATAAAAAACGGCGACCACAACGGGTCGCCGTTTCCCTTGGGGGCAGATAATAGGCCGGGCCCTTACGCCAGCACGCCGAAGAACGCGCCGATGATGCCCACGACCATGGTGGCCACGATCAGCACCATGGGGTTGATCTTCTTGGACAGCAGCCAGTAGTACAGCCAGAAGGCGATCATGCCGAGCATGCCGGGCATGATGCCGTCCAGGATGTCCTGGAGGGTCTGGGCGTCGTCGCCCGAGCCGATGGCCACCGGGATGCTGGCCCAGAACATGTCCTTGCACATGGCGCCCACGACCATGACGCCCACGATGCCCACGCAGGTCATGATCTTCTGCATGAGGCCGGTCCTCTGGGCCTCGTCCAGGAAGCCCACGCCCAGCTCGTAGCCCTTGACGGCGCCCCAGATGCGCAGCGCGAAGCCGGGGACGTTGTAGATGAGCAGGAAGGCGATGGGGCCGAAGGGGTTGCCGGCCTGGCACAGGCTGATGCCCACCGCGGCGGCGACCACGCGCAGCGTCGACAGGAAGATGGAGTCGCCGATGCCGGACAGCGGGCCCATGAGGGCGGCCTTGACGTCGTTGACGCTCTCGGGCTCGATCTCGCCGCGGGCGACCTTCTCCTCCATGGCCATCGCGATGCCGCCGACGAACGGGGCGAACTGGACGGTGATGTTGAAGAACGCGCAGTGGCGGTGCAGGGCCGCGGCGTAGTCGTCGGGGCGGCCGGCGTAGATCTTCTTGAGCATGTTGGCGACCATCAGGCAGAAGGCGATGTTCATCTGCTTGTAGTAGGTCCAGGAGAACTCCATGCCCAGGGCGCCGACGTTGACGGCGCTCTTGACGAGGTCGGAGCGCGTGATCTTGTTCTCGGGACTAGAAGTCATCGTCCTCATCCCCTTCCGCGGAGAGCTGGGGCTGGGCTCCGCCCAGGCCGAGCAGGTCGAACTTGTCGATGCCGATGATGATGGCGATCAGGGCGACGCCCAGGACGGGCACGTTGGCGTAGGAGCACAGCAGGAAGCCCAGGAAGTAGAAGGGCACGAGCTGCTTGGTGAGCACCAGGCGGCCGAGCATGGCGAAGCCCATGGCAGGCAGGAAGTTGGCGGCAACGCCAAAGCCAGCAAGGACAAAGGGCGGGATGAAGTCGAGCAGGCCCTGGATGGCGTCAGCACCCAGATAGAACGACAGCGAGCACAGCAGGAACGCCATGATGATACCGGTCAAACCGATCAGGAAGTGCATCGCATAGACACCCTTAAGGTTGCCCTGGCCGGAGTAGACATCAGCGCGGTCGACCAGGATCGGCAGGGCGGCGTTAAGGATGTTCTTGATGGCAAGGCACAGCGTGGCGATGGGCATGGCAAGCGCGATGGCTGCCTCGGTGCTCTGGCCCAGCTGGATAGCGAAGGCGCAGGCGAGCACGCCGCCGATCGTCTCATCGGGCGGCACGTAGGCGCCGATGGAGATCGAGCCCATGAACAGCAGCTCCAGACTCGCACCGATCGCGAGGCCGGACTGCAGGTCCCCCAGCACCAGTCCCACGAGCGGGCACAGGACGATGGGGCGGAACGCGTAGAGCGTACCGAGCTGGCAGTCGAACTTACCAAATGCGGCGATAAGTCCGATGAGGATTGCTTGGGTAAGCATACATCCCCCTTTCCATATAGGACACTACGAAGAGCTCAGACTCTTCGAAATTGAACGCCTAGAGCACGCTGGCGCAGTCGACCTTGGGGTCATCGGCCAGGGGTCGAATCTCGACCTCAACGCCACGATCCAGCATCTCGCGCACATCGGCTTCCTCGGCCGCGGTCAGGAAGATCTGACGAGAGACCTGACGAGCGTCGGGACGCTTCTCGTCCTTGGGCTTGGTGTTGCCCAGGTTGACCGACTTGATCTGCGGGCAGCCCTCAACAAGCTGCTTTGCCTCAGCGATAGTGGCGACGCAGATGATCATCTTGTACTTGTCGGTCACGCCCGAGTTGATAGCTTCGATTGCATGCTCCATATCTTTGATGACGAGCTTGCAGCCGGCAGGCTTGCCCATCTTGAGCGTCGTCTTCCACACCGGGTCGTTAGCGACCTTATCGCCCACGCAGAAGATGCAGTTGGAGCCAAGGCCCTGAACCCAGGAAACTGCGACCTGGCCATGAAGCAGGCGATGGTCAACGCGAAGTAGCTGAATCATAATGTGACCCCCCAAAGGTCTTGTGCCGTCATACGGCGTGTCAGTAGGTGCTGCGGATTAGAACTCTTCCTCCTCCTCGTCATCGACCAAAAGATCGTTGACAAACTTCACGCGCGTATCGTCCGCAGCGACGATGGCGCGAATCGTCTCCTCAACCGGCGCCGACTCGTCAGAGAACAGCAGCTGGATGAGCAGAGGAAGGTTCATGTTGGTAACGAGGTACGTGCGGGGACGCGTCTGGACGATCTTGGTGAACTCGTTGTTAACGCTACCGCCAAAGAGGTCGGTGCAGACAACGACATCATCGTCGGCAGACATGCCTGCCAGCAGTTTTTGGGCCTCCTCGGCCACGTCCATGCGGCCATCGACGAACATCGAAAGATCGTGGACGTTGTCGCGAGCGCCCGAGAGCAGCTCGACGCTCTCCTTGATGCCGGTGGCGAAGTGCGCATGGCTGGCGATGATGTACTGTCTCATTCTGTGTTCCTCTCAATAGCCCGGCACGTTCCCGCACCCGTTTTCTTTAGTAGTCGAACTGGTGATAGTAGCGACGATACTTGAGGTTGTGCTTGGTGACCGTCTCGTAGTAGCGAGCCAGGCGGTCGGTCACGAGCACCGTCAGAATCCACGGGGAGACGATGACGCGGAACTCGTCGTCAAGGCCGGGGATCGCGAACTCGGCGGTGTCGATGATGTTGATGTCGGTGTCGCCGGTCACGCCGCGGGTCAGGAAGGCGCGGACGCGCTCGTCGAGCTTGCGGTTCTCGTCCTCGCCCATGAACAGGAAGACCGGGACGCCGGGCTCCACGAGCTCGAGGGTGCCGTGGAAGAAGTCGGCCGAGGTGATGTAGCGGGTGCGCTTCCACTGCATCTCCTCGAGGATGCACATCGAGAACAGGATCGTCTCGCCCCACAGGGCGCCCGAGCCGATGAACATGGTGTAGGGGGCCAGGGCGTACTTCTTGGCGAGCTCCTCGGCGCGCGGCTCGAAGCGCTTGCGGATGTCGAGCATGTCCTT
>CABSBK010000137.1 GCA_902475865.1 uncultured Collinsella sp. | reverse complement strand
GACAGCATGACCTATATTCCGCTGCTGCCGTTTGGCCTGCGCGGTATCGATGACCGCGGCTTCGACACGCTGCTCGGCCGCATGTTTCTTGATGGACATCCCAATGCGGCCGCACCCGCCGCCTTTGCCGCCGTCGGCACGCCCGCGGGCAACAACCCCAATCCCTACCTGCGCGCCTATCAGGAAGACTTTGCCGCCCGCGCGCAATGGTGCACCCATGATCCGGCCATCTGCTCGCATCCGGCATATGTTGTCGAGGTCACGGCCGACCGCAGCGTTACAGCAGGCGAGCGCGTCACCCTTGCAGCGACCATCGTCGACCCCGACGACAAGGGCTTTGATGCACATTGGGATGTAGCCGTGGACCCTTCGAGCTATGCAGGCGCGCAGGATCTTTCGCTGTGGCAGGAATGCACGGTGAGCACCGCTTTTATCGTGCCCGCCGACGCGCAGCCCGGCGACCGCTTCGTGCTCACCCTTACCGTGCAGACGCGCGCCGAGCGCCCCTGCAGCCGCTACGCCCAGGTCGCCGTGACCGTCGCATAGCGAGTGGCAGACCCCACATTCGGCAAGGAATGTCCCCGGCGACTGGTCGTTTATGTACGTCCCCAGCGACTGGTCAAAAATGGGCCATCTGTCCCAGTTGTGGAGACTCGTTGAGCCGTCTGGGTATCGTGAAAGATCGCGCGCTCGCCCATCATCAAAAGTGACACACGCTACCTGTTGATGGGAGGCAGCCATGGGCTTCTTTGACAAGATGTTCGAGAAGAAAGAGTGCGCGATTTGCGGTACCGAGCTGGGGCTTTTGGGAAAGACCAAGATCAACGAAGGCTACCTGTGCAAAGAGTGCGTCGGCAAGCTCTCCCCCTTCTTTGGCGGCTATCGTTCCAGCACCGCGGACGATATCCGCGAGCAACTCGCCTACCGCGAGGCCAATGCCGAGCGCCTGGCGTCGTTCAACCCCACGCGCACACTCTCGGCCGGGCGCACCAACATCATGCTCGATGAAGACGCGGGCCTGCTGATCATCACTTCGCAGAGCCGCTGGCGCGACGCCAATCCCGACATCATCGAGTTCTCGCAGGTACTCGGCTGCGATATGGATATCGACGAGCATCGCACCGAGATCTATCGCGAGACCAAAGACGGCGAACGCGAGAGCTACAACCCGCCGCGCTACGACCTGGATTACGACTTTAACCTGACCATCCACGTCAACACGCCGTACTTTACCGAGATCAACCTGCGCGTGAACGACTCCACCATCGATCAGCGCGGTTCCATCGAATACCGCGAGGCCAAGCGGCAGGCAACCGAGGTCCGCGACGCGCTGGTGCAGCTGCGCCAGGAGACGCGCGACAGCGTCGTGGCCGCTAAGGCCCCCAAGACCGCGGTCACCTGCCCCTTCTGCGGTGCAACCACCATTCCCGATGCCAGCGGGCGCTGCGAATACTGCGGCGGCGCCATCGGCGCATAGCCTCCGGCAGCGAAAGGACCGATCATGGCCTTCGAGAGCGTCAACTATCAGTGCCCCGCGTGTGGCGGCCCCCTTCACTTTGCCAGTGCCGAGCAAAAGCTCGTCTGCGACTACTGCGATTCGCGTTTTGAAGTCGAAGAAGTCGAGGCCCTCTATCGCGAGCGCCAGGACAAGGCAGATGCCAAAGCTGATGCCGCAGCCGCGGCTCCCAAACCTGCTGCCGACGACGCCGTGCAGGAGCTGGCCCAAAACGCCGGCTACATCTGCTCGTCATGCGGCGCCGAGCTGGTCTCGGACGGCACCGTCGCCGTTACCACCTGCCCATACTGCGGCAACTCCGCCGTGGCACCCGGCCAGCTCTCGGGCGACTTCTCACCCGACCTGGTGATTCCGTTTAAGCTCGGGCGCGACGATGTCATGGCCGCGCTCAAAGACCACTACAAGGGCAAAATCCTGCTGCCCAAGAGCTTTGTCACCGGCAACCATATCAACGAGGTCCAAGGCGTTTACGTGCCGTTTTGGCTCTACGGTGCCCGCGTGGACGGCGAAGTGTACTTTGATGCGACCAACGAGACCGTGACCGAGGAATCCGACCGCACCGTCACGACCACCGACCACTACGATGCCTACCGTAAGGGCAATATCTCGTTTGAGCGCGTGCCCGTCGACGGATCTTCCAAGATGCCCGACGGCCACATGGACGCCATCGAACCGTTTGACTACGATGCGCTGCGCCCGTTCTCGGTTGCCTATATGCCCGGCTACATCGCCAACCGCTACGACGAGGACTGCGAGACCTGCAAGGCGCGTGCCGAGCGTCGCATGGAGGAGAGCACGATCTCAGCCCTGCGCGAGACCGTCATCGACGAGTACGACGACGCCACGGTCGAAAGCAAGCAGCTCGACTACACCTGGGAAGAAAACGATTATGCCCTGTTCCCCGTGTGGATGCTCTCTACCTCGTGGAACGGCAAGAGTTACCTGTTTGCTATGAACGGCCAAACCGGCCGCATGGTCGGCGAGCTTCCCTGCTCCAAGCCCAAGCTCGCTATCGCCTCGGTGCTGTTCTTTGTGATCGGGTTTGTCCTCTCCCAGATTCTCTTTATGGGAGAGAACGCCTTCGATCCGGACTACCTCGCCTTCGATGTCGAGGGCATCCTCATCAACATCGTCGCGCCGCTAATCATCGTGATCATCGCAGACGTGCTGCTGGTAGGCCAGCTCAAGACGGCCAACGAGGCCACCCACGCCGACTGCTACTGCGGCGAGCTCGACCTGACCGAGAAGCACGACACCTTCAGCCACACCGAGACCACCGTTGTCATGAAGGACAACAAGGACGATTAGCCATTCTGACCAATACCACCCGGCCTTTGACGAGAAAGGAAGATCACCATGGGACTCTTGAAAGCTGGATTGGGTGCTGCCGGCGGCGTCATGGCCGACCAGTGGAAGGAATTTATCTATTGCGAATCGATGCCCGCTGACGTCTTGGCCTGCAAGGGCAGCAAGCGCACCGGCGGCCGCAGCTCCAACACGCGCGGCGAGGACAACGTCATCTCCAACGGCTCGGTCATCGCCGTCAACGACGGCCAGGGCATGCTCGTGGTGCAAAACGGCAAGATCATCGAGGTCGCACTGGAGCCTGGTGAGTTTGTCTTTGACACCGGCAGCGAGCCGAGCGTCTTCAGCGGTAACCTGGGCGACTCCATCAAGGAGACCTTCGCCAATATCGGCAGCCGCTTTACCTTTGGCGGCGACGCCGGCAAAGACCAGCGCGTCTACTTTATCAACACCAAGGAGATCATCGGTAACAAGTACGGCACCGCCTCGCCTGTGCCCTTCCGCGTGGTCGATAACAACATTGGCCTGGATGTCGACATCTCCGTTCGCTGCAACGGCGAGTATTCGTACCGCATCACCAACCCGCTGCTGTTCTACACCAACGTGTGCGGCAACGTGACCGATAGCTACACGCGCGATAAGATCGACAGTCAGCTTAAGTCCGAGCTGCTCACCGCTCTGCAGCCCGCCTTTGCCAAGATTTCGGAGATGGGCATCCGCTACAGTGCCATTCCCGGCCATACCACCGAGCTCGCCCGCGCGCTCAACGAGGTCCTCTCCGCCGACTGGCGTGACCTGCGCGGCGTCGAGATCGTGAGCTTTGGCGTCAACTCCATCGCCGCCTCGCAAGAAGACGAGCAAATGATCAAGGACCTGCAGAAGGCCGCGGTCATGCGCGATCCCACCATGGCGGCCGCCAACATCGCCAGCGCTCAGAGCGACGCGATGCGCGCCGCGGCGGCCAACCCCAACGGCGCGATGGCCGGCTTTATGGGCATGGGCATGGCGGGCGGCATGGGTGGCATGAACGCCAGCCAGCTGTTCACCGCCGGCCAGGCACAGCAGCAGGCCGCCCCGCAGTCGGCTCCGACACCCACCCCCACACCGGCTCCTGCCGCTGCCCCCGCGGCCGGCACGTGGACCTGCAGCTGCGGCGCCACCAACACCGGCAAGTTCTGCTCGGCAT
>CABSBK010000136.1 GCA_902475865.1 uncultured Collinsella sp. | reverse complement strand
TGATAGTTAATGGAATCGGCCATGGACACTCCTTGGTCGTAGGTTTTTACAAAACGGGCGCGCTATTACGCGGCGGCGATACGACGAACGATGTCAAGCGTGATGCCGCTCGCGGTACGAGCGTACTCATCCAGATCGAACTCGCGCTCACAAAACGCGTCATATGCCTCGTCACAATTATCGCTGATAGCGCGCAGCACCAGGCAATCGACACCATTCTTGGCCGCGATGTGCGCAATTGCCGCGCCCTCCATCTCGACGCAATCGGCATGCGTGGCCTCAATCGCAGCGTTACGCATGGCGTCACCCGTAACAAAGCGGTCACCCGTGGCGATAGTGCCACACAGGAACTGCTTGGGGTCCTTCTTCGCAGAAGTCTCATCCGCCGAGGCATCCACAAATCCATGCTCGGCAAGCACGGCGGCGGCAACATCAGCCAACGCCGGCGTCGAGACAAACTCCTCGAGCCCCGGCGCGGACTCGGCGATGAGTGCCGTATCGGTATCCAGATAGCGCAGGCACTTGCCTATAACCACGTCGTTAATATGCAGTTTAGGGTTTAGGCCTCCCGCGATACCTGAAAACACAACGGCCTGCGGGGCGTATTTGCTGATGAGATGCTGCGTTGCGGCAGCGGCGTTCACGGTACCCATGCCAGCGGTCGTGGCGACCACCGTCAGACCGTCAAGCTCGCCGCTCACAACGGTCAAGCCCGCCTCCTGCGCCTCATGTGCGCCACTCAGCTCTTCTTTAATCTGCGCAACCTCTTTTTCGAGTGCGCCTATGATCGCGATGGTTGCCATGCCATCCCCCAAATCCGTGCAAATTGCTTATCCACGGTATGGTACCAGCATTTTGACTCAACCGTGTCTGCACCAAGCCGTTAGGCCAGTACAGCTCGGATATCATAAAGGGGCAAAAATGGCTTGTTAGCCGATGGCCGACCTGAGCTCCGCACGGCGCTTTTTCATGCCCGTCATGACGGCGTTGCGCAGCTCGGGCATGCGCGCGGTATCCATCTGTGGAACGCCCTCGAGCTTATAGGGAATGCCCAGTTGCTCGTACTTGACGACACCCATCGTGTGATACGGCAGCATTTCCAGACCGACCACGTTATGCCACGGGGCGATCAGGCGACCGAGCTTCTCGCATTCCTCCACCGTATCGGTGATACCCGGCACTACCACGTGGCGAATAACAACCTTAATCTTGCGACGCGCAAGCTCATCACCAAACGCCAGAATGCGTGCGGGATCGCAACCGGTCAGCTTTTTATGCTCGACGGGATCGGCGTGTTTAATGTCGAGCAGCACCATATCGGTCTCGTTGAGTACGGCATCGAACTTCTCGGGATGCGCGGGGTCGAACGCATAGCCGCAGCTATCCAAGCAGGTGTGCACGCGACCATCGGGGTTGTTGTGCATGGCGCGGAACAGGTCGGCCAAAAACTCAGGCTGCAGGAGCGGCTCGCCGCCGGATACCGTAATACCACCGCTGCGGTAAAACTCATGGTTGCTCTGGAACTCGTCCATCAGGTGCTCGACGGTCACCATGGTGCCGCCGTTAACCGACCAGGTGTCGGGGTTGTGGCAATACGCACAGCGCATGGGACAGCCCTGAACAAACACCACAAAGCGGATGCCGGGTCCATCGCCCGTTCCCATCGTCTCAATCGAATGCACGCGGCCCAGGGCAAACGCAGAGTCCTCGGGACGAGCGTCCACACCCTCGAGCGTCATCTCAGCCATTCCCGCTACCTTGCCTCTCATTGGTTTTAGCTACATAAATGCCAGAGTCATTCTAGCCCATATGCATGATGGCGAAACGGTTTAGCGGTCAATTGGGTTGTTCTATTTGGCCCTACGCAAGAGCGGCGGGAAGGTTGTCGCAACCCGCCCGCCGCCGAGGCAATAGAAATCGATAGACGCCAGGCCTTACGCTTTAAGCGTGAGCACCGCACCGAAGGCGGTCGGGCCGCAATGGCTCGAGATGACACCGCCGACCTGAGTCCAGGTAACGTCCTTAAAGCCCAGGTCGTACGCATAGACTTCCATGTCTTCGCGCAGCTCCTGGGAAAGACCTACCGAATACGCCAGGCCAATGTGCGAGTAGTCAATCTCGCCCTTCGCAACCATGTGGTCAATAAAGGCGCGGGCGCATTTGAGCATAGAGCCGCGGAACTTCTTGGTCGCCACAAACTTACCGCCCGTTACCTCAATGCAGGGCTTAATCTTGAGCAGGTGGGCGCCAAGGAATGCCACGTTGGACAGACGACCGCCTGCCTTAAGGAAGGCTAGGTCGGTAGGAACAAAGCCCAGCAGCACACGGTCCATGACGGAATTCGTAAAAGCAAAGATCTCGTCGACGGTGGCATCGGGGTGAGCCTCGATGTATTTGGCGGTCTCGACGACAACGAGCGACTGGCCCACCGAGACAAAGCGCGTGTCCATGGAGTAGACGTAGTCGCGACCCTTGGCGGCGATCTTCGATGATTGATGCGAGCAGGTCGTGGCCTCGGAGTACGCAAGATGCAGAATGGTCGCATCGGGCTGCTCGGCATGGATACGGTCATATACGTGCGCAAAATCCGCAGGCGCACAGCCACTGGTCTTGGGCATTACGCCAAACTCGTTGCAGCGTGAATAAATCTCGAGCGGATCGATCGAACCGTCCTCGACGGTCTCGTCACCAATCGTGACATGCATGGGCACGCGCACGATGCCGTAGCGCTCGCAAAGCTCCGGCGTCACATCCGACCCAGACTCAACCACGATTACGTACTTGCCCATTATTATCACGACCCATCTCAACATTGGCTTTTCAATACATGGCACGCGCCGCCGCACTGTTGCACAACAGCATCCAAGCACCAAAGAGACGCCGCCCCTTGCACAACAAAGGACAGCGTCTCCCTGGAAAACTCCGTGCATCCTGAGATTCTACACGGTTTATTAAGGAGTGTTACTTATTCCACAAACGGTCGCTATATGCGGTAAGCGGTAGTTGGCCGCGACAACTGCGACACATTCCGTCCAGTAAATCCAATCGTGCTCCACGCACGGTTAATGCACGAGGCGGTAGAAATTCATCGATGCCGCACCCTCGGCGTGCAGCTCCATCGCCGGAACCGCCGGCGAATAGGTACGGCTCGTAAGTGCCGCCTCGCCGCCATTTGCAAAAATCTCGACCATCGTAGTGTCCGAAAGCACGCGTAGGTCGCGAAGCTCGCCGAGCTCAATCGACCTCTGGTCGCGCCCATAGCCTTCGTCACCCATATCGAGGGTAAGCATCCCGTCTGCATAGCGCACAAAGACACCCTTGCGGATTTCGAGCTCGATCACCTGGGCGCCCTCGCAGGAAATCACAAGATCAAACAGGCGGCCCGGCTCCTCAACGGTTTCACCGCCTGTCGCGCGAACGCAGTCGCCGCGCATCCTCTCAATCTCGTGCGCCGGCTGCTGACAGAGCTTACCATCGCGCATGCTCAGTTCTCTCGGCACCGTCAACGCGCACTGCCACCCGCGTGCCACTGTCGGGCTTTTTGCCGTCGCATCGGGGCAACCCGACCACCCGATCATCAAACGCCGACCCGCAGCATCCTCAAAGGACTGTGGTGCGTAGAAATCAAAGCCGGCATCGACCATCGGGGGCACGCCCTGCCCGGTGATCTTAAAACTCGGTGCCTTCCAATCGGCCTCGATGGGAAACCACACGCACTGGTGCGGATTGCGGTAACGCCAACCATCGGCGGACACGCCCTGCGGACAGCAAACGAGAATAAGCTCGCCATCAAGCTCAAACAGATCAGGGCACTCCCACATAAAGCCAAACTTCTCGCCCAGCTCAATGCGCGTCGCATAGCTCCAGCCCTCTAGATCGCGCGAAGTATAGACAAGCACACAGCCACGGTCGTCTTTCGTACGAGCGCCCAGAACCATGTAGTAGATACCATCGTGCTCAAGGATCTTGGGGTCGCGTACGTGCGTACCGATATCGTCGGGGTAATCGACCGGCCCAACAG
>CABSBK010000135.1 GCA_902475865.1 uncultured Collinsella sp. | reverse complement strand
GTCACCGGCCTGGGCAAGAGCCTGCAGGGTATAGGTGATGGCGGCGGCGCCAGAGGCGACGGCGAGGCCAGCAACGCCGCCCTCGAGCGCGGCAATGCGGTCCTCGAAGACGCCTTGGGTGGAGTTGGTCAGACGGCCGTAGATGTTACCGGCGTCGGCAAGACCAAAGCGGTCAGCAGCATGCTGGGAGTTGCGGAACACATAGCTCGTGGTCTGGTAGATAGGCACGGCACGGGAGTCGGATGCAGGATCGGCGCTCTCCTGGCCAACGTGCAGCTGCAGGGTATCGAAACCAAAGGTATGCTCGGGGTTGTTGATGAACTGGCTCATGATGATCTCCTTGATCAAATAGAAGTAAATAAGAGTAAGAGAAGTAAGTCGCTGTCTCCTGATCACGCCGACGGGCGCAAACAGGAGCCCGGCATTCGTCTTAGTAAGCAGTTCATATGCGGTCCTCCTTTCGCATCCCGGTCCGTGGTCGGCTTAATTACCTACCTCCTTTGTGTGTTTTGAATAGTACGAGCATTGTTTCGCTCGGTCAATCACTTAAAAGCACTAACCTGTTATCTGTTTTTTAGATAGCTATCGAAAGGACGGGCGCCGATGACCCTCCAACAGCTTCGTTTTCTGATCAACGCCGCAGCTCAGCGCCTCTATACCGCTCAGTCCAACATCTCAAACGCCGTCAAAAGCCTGGAACAGGAGCTCCATCTGGAGATCTTTACGCGCTCTAGCCGCGGTGTTGCACTCACCAACGACGGCACCGAGCTTTTGGGCTATGCGCGCCAGGTCGTAGAGCAGGCCGACATGCTCGAGGCACGCTACGAGGACGGCGGTACCCCGCAAGCCCGCCTTGCCATCTCGGCCCAGCACTACGCCTTTTCGGTCGAGGCCTTTGTCAACGTGGTCGAGCGCTGCCGCGACAGCAAGTTCGAGTTCATCATGCGCGAGACCACCACATCGCAGATTATCGATGACGTCCGTGCATTTCGCAGCGATATCGGCATTCTGTATCTAGATGATTTTAACGCCCGCGTTCTGCAGAAGGCCTTCGCCGATGCCCGCGCGAGCTTCCACCCCCTCTTCGACGCGACGGTCCACGTCTTCGTTAGCGAACGCCACCCGCTCGCACGCCGCCCTCAGCTGTCCCTTGCCGACCTCACGCCCTATACGCGCTACAGCTTTGAGCAGGGAACCTCAAACTCCTTCTATTACGCCGAGGAACCCTTTAGCTATATCCCTTGCGACCGCAACATACGAATCTCAGACCGCGGAACACTTACTAACTTACTTATCACGTCGAACGGTTACACCCTGTCGACCGGTGTCCTCTCCAATGAAATGCAATGGGGTATGGCTTCGATCCCGTTAGCAGACGCCCCAACGATGCACGTAGGCTATATCATGCACGACGATCGCAAGCCCTCTCCCCTCTTGCAGCAATACCTCGACGAACTCAACCGCATCATCCATGCCGACCAACCGTCAGAAGACGGGGTAGAAATCGGAGATTGCTAGCCCCCGACGGGCATGGCGCTACAATGGTCACTCACACGAAACGTACCCAACGAAAGGAACCATGTGAAGGTCATCATCTATACCGACGGCTCGGCTCGATCTAATCCGGGACGCGGTGGCTACGGCGCCGTGCTCAAATACACCAACCCCGCCGGCAAGACCTTCACCTCCGAGCTTTCGCGTGGCTACGCCAAGACCACCAACAACCGCATGGAGCTCATGGCGGTCATCGTGGCGCTCGAGGCACTCAACCGCCCCTGCGAGGTCGAAGTCCATTCCGATTCGCAGTACGTCGTCAACGCCTTTAACAAGCACTGGATCGACGGCTGGAAAAAGCGCGGATGGAAAACTGCCAACAAGCAGCCCGTCAAGAACCGCGACCTATGGGAGCGCCTGCTTGCCGCAAAGAGTAAGCATAAGGTGGAGTTCATCTGGGTTAAGGGGCATGCCGGCCACGAGCTCAATGAGCGCTGCGACGAGCTCGCCACCACCGCGGCCGACGGGGCCAACCTCGATATCGACACCGGATTTAACGAGAGCGACCTGTAACGGCGTTTTCGCACGCTATTTCCCGCCCCCTCGCGCTACACTCATCCTGTAAACCGAACGGTACGAGGGGGATACATGCTGCGTATAGCAACCATCGGCACATCCATGATCACCGACGACTTTATCCAAGTCGTCAATGCCAACGACCAGACTGTATTCGTAGGCACGCTCTCGCGCAATGCCGAGCGCGGCGCCGCGTTTACCGCCGAGCACGGCGGCGAACGCAACTTCACCGCACTCGACGAGCTCGCGTCCGCCGACGACGTCGATGCCGTCTACATCGGCAGCCCCAACGCGCTCCATCACGAGCAGGCGCTCGCCTGCATCGCCGGTGGCAAGCATGTCATCGTCGAGAAGCCCTTCTGTGCCACCGAAGCGCAGGCGCTGGAAGTCTTCCGCGCTGCCGAGGCAGCAGGTGTCGTGGCCCTCGAGGCCATGCGCCCGCTTCACGACCCCGCCTTCCACGCCATTGAGGACGCTCTGGGCGAAATTGCGCCCATTCGCCGCGCCTCACTGCGCTTTGGCAAGTATTCCTCACGCTACAACGAAATCCTCGCTGGACGCGCCACCAATATCTTCGACTGCAATATGGCATCGGGTTCCCTCATGGACATTGGCGTCTACGCCGTCGAGCCCATGGTCGAGATTTTCGGCATGCCCTCCGGCCTTACGAGCATGACTACTCTACTCGACCCCACCACGCGACAGCTCACGCACGGCCCCATCGATGGCTGCGGTTCCATCCTCGCCAGCTACGGCGGTGGCCGTATCTCCGTCGAGCTCGCGCACTCCAAAATTACGAATGACCTGCTGCCCTCGCAGATCGAAGGCGAGCGTGGCACTATCCAGATTGACCATCTGTCCACGCCCCGCAACGTCCGCATCGACTATCGCGGCGACGTCGTACGCGGCTCGGCGACCGAGGCACCGCGCGAACAGGGCGACAACGGCCGCGTGCTCGACCTGCCCAAATCGAGCAACACTATGGAATACGAACTCACAGACTTTATCACCGCCATCGGCGGCATCGATAACGTTAAGGAAGAGATTTGGGAGACCCCGGCGGGACGCCACGAGCTCGGCCACTACCGCGATGTCACGCTCGTCTCACTGCGCATCATGGATGCCGTGCGCCAGCAGGCCGGCATAACCTTCCCGGCCGACGCAGGCAAGCAGGCATAGCGATGGGCCTCTTCGATACGTTCTTCTCCAGCGTCACCAGCGGCAGTCGAGAGCCTCAAAAACCGTCAAACGTCGAGCTCGAGCTGCGCCGCAGGCTTACCGTACTCGCAAGCGACGAGGCCACTCAAGACACTCCCCTGCGCTATTTCCTGCGCTGGGCGGGGCAAGTCCAAGGCGTTGGTTTTCGCTTTACCAACACCAACCTCGCGCAGGCACGCGCACTCACCGGCTGGGTGCGTAACATGGAAGACGGCTCAGTCGAGATGGAGATACAGGGAGCTCCGGCAAACATCCTATCTCATCTCGAGACGCTTCATGCCTCCTACGAGCGCATGGGAACGCGTTTTCGCCTCGTAGACGCCCAGGTCCGAGCCCCACTTGCCAATGAAGACGGTTTCACTCCTCATTATTAGTATTGTGTGCTAAATACGGTATCATTTACCTACGACCGTTGATAGAAAAGAGGCGAGGCGCATGGCGGTGCAAAGAAGGAATACCAAGCAGCGAAAGCTGGTTCTTGACGCCGTGCGCCAAAGCTATAACCATCCCACCGCCGACGAAATCTACAACGTCGTGCACGCGCAGGATGACAAAATCAGCCGCGGTACGGTCTACCGCAATCTCAATCTCTTGGCCGACGCCGGGGAGATTCTCTCCATCAAGACGCCGGGCGGCAGCCGCTTCGATCGCACGATCGAGCCGCATGCGCATATCATCTGCACCTCGTGCAGCCGCGTCATCGATGTGCCGCTCCCCTTCGATGCCCAGCTCGACGCCAAGGCGTCCG
>CABSBK010000134.1 GCA_902475865.1 uncultured Collinsella sp. | reverse complement strand
CGCGGATATGCGCCGCAGCCGCTGTCGTTGCCGGCGCTCGACGGCACCACGCCCTGCGTGCTCGCCTGCGGGCCGCAGCAAAAAGCCACGATCGCACTCACGCGCGAGGACACCGACGGCCATGTGGCCTGTTTTGTGTCGCAGCATATCGGCGACGTCGAAAACGGCGCGACTTCCGATGCTTGGAACGCCGCGCGCTCGCGTCTGGAAAACCTCTTTGACCTGGCGCCTGCCGCCCTGGCATGCGACATACATCCCAGCTATCTGTCGAGCCAATGGACGCGCGAGCGGGCACGGGAGCACAATCTGCCGCTTATCGAAGTCCAGCACCATCATGCGCACATCGCGAGCGTAATGGCAGAGGCGATTGCCGCAGGCCGACTTGCGCCCGATGCACGTGTCCTCGGCATCGCCTTCGACGGCACGGGCGCCGGCACCGATGGCACCATATGGGGTGGTGAGTTTCTTGTCGCCCATCTCGCCGATTTTGAGCGCGTCGCGCATCTGCGCACCTGGGCGCTTCCCGGTGGCGCCGCATCCGTACACGATGCCCGCCGCAACGCCTTTGCCCTGCTCAGCGAGCTCGACCTGCTCGAGCACCCGGGAGCCGTGGGGCTCTTGAACAGCCTTGACGAGCAAACGCGCAGCATAACGGCAACGATGATCGAGCGCGGCATCAACAGTCCGCGCACCAGCAGCATGGGTCGCCTGTTTGATGCCGCAGCCGCGATTTTGGGCATTTGCGGCCAGGCGACCTACGAGGGCGAACCCGCCATCGAGCTCGAAGCCGCCGCTTGGCGTGCACTGGACGGCAAAATCGCCCGTTTTCCCGACGACAACGTCGGCTATTCCACATCTGGCCCATCGTGGTTGGACGGCCCCGATGTGCTGGACCAGAAAGCACTCTTTGAGGCACTTTTGGAGGGAATTGAAGCCGGAGCGCCCGCCGACAGGCTCGCACTCGACTTCCATGTCGCCGTCGCGCGCTCCTCGGCGCGCACCGCCACCGAAATCTGCGCGCGCGAGGGCATTGGCACCGTCGCGCTCTCGGGCGGCGTGTTCATGAACCGACTTCTGCTCCAGCTCCTCACCCGCGAGCTCAAATACGCGGGCCTTGCTGTCTTGGTCCCCCACACCGTACCCGTCAATGACGGCTGCATCGCCTACGGTCAGGCGGCGGTCGCAAGCGCTCGTCTTGCGCAGATTGCATCGCAGTAGCTCGCCCTCACACGCCGCTGTGCCCAGCCGTCTCACAGGCGTAACGCGTTTGCCCGCAAACCCCGCGAGCGCTACCATCAACTGATGGATTATTGAGCGCCTATCCAGCGCAAAGCGTCTAAAAGGGGAACAATATGTGCCTTGCCGTTCCCGGTAAAGTAGTCACACGCGACGACGACCTCAAGGCCACCGTCGACATGATGGGCATCGAGCGCCCCGTGTCGCTACGACTCGTGCCGACGGCGCAGGTTGGCGACTATATTCTCGTACACGCCGGCTTTGGCATCCAGATCGTCGACGAGCAGGAAGCGCAGGAGACGCTCGACCTGGTCAACACCATGACCGAACTGGCCGAAGAAGACCAACTGGCCAGCAACCCGGCCGAGGCATACTAGTGGCGGCCGGACAGCCGGCTCGCTCCGGTATCGACTTTTCGGCATTTCGCGATTCCAAGCTGGCCCGCGAGCTCATCGAACGCATCCATGAACTCGTCGGCGACCGCACCATCAACCTTATGGAAGTCTGCGGCACGCACACCGTGAGCATCGGCCGCTATGGCTTTCGCTCCATTATGCCGGCCGGGCTCAAGCTGCTGAGTGGCCCGGGGTGCCCCGTCTGCGTAACCGCCAACCGCGACATCGACCACGCGATCGCGCTCGCCAACATAGACGGCGCCATCATCACCACCTTTGGCGACATGATGCGCGTGCCCGGATCGTCCACCTCGCTCGCTGCGCAAAAGGCGGCAGGGCGCGACATCCGCATCGTCTATTCCCCGCTCGACGCGCTCGACATCGCCGAGCAAAACCCCGATCGTCCGGTCATTTTTATGGGCGTGGGCTTTGAGACTACGACGCCCACCATCGCCGCCGCCATCTTGGAGGCCGAGGCACGCGGGCTTTTGAACTTTTCGGTCTATTGCGCCCACAAGACCACGCCGCCGGCGTTGCGCGCCATCGCCAACGACCCCGAGACCGCCATCGACGGCTTTATCCTGCCGGGCCACGTCGCCACCATCACGGGCTTGGCGCCCTTTAGCTTTTTGGTCGACGAGTTCAATACCCCGGGCGTGGTCACGGGATTTGAACCGGTCGATATCCTGCAGGGCATCTGCATGCTGGTCCAGATGGTTGTCGAGAACAGACCCGCGATCGACAACGCCTACCGCCGTGGCGTCAACGCAGACGGCAACCCCGTGGCGCGCCAGCTGGTCGAGCAGGTGTTTGAGCCATGCGGCACCACGTGGCGCGGGCTGGGGCCGATTGCCAACTCGGGCCTTTCTATCCGCCCCGAGTTCTCGCGCTTTGATGCCCGCGCTCGCTTTGACGTGCCCGTTGAGGCGACGGTCGAGCCGCGTGGATGCCGCTGTGGCGACGTGCTGCGCGGGGCCATTACGCCGAGTAGCTGTCCGCTCTTTGGCCGCACCTGCACGCCCGAGCACCCCGTCGGCCCGTGCATGGTGAGCTCCGAGGGCAGCTGCGCGGCGTACTACCGTTATCGCGACTAGCCCGGACGCACCCGCACGCCGGCACCACCCACGATTGGAGTTTTGGATATGTCCCATAGCACCACCGATAGCACCGTCCTGTTGGGCCACGGCTCTGGCGGTCAGATGATGAAACGCATCATCGATGAGGTCTTTTTGGATGCCTTTGGGTCGCCCGAGCTGCTCGAAGGCAACGATGCCGGCGTCGCCGCGCTGCCCGCGAGCGGGCGCATCGCCATGTCGACCGACAGCTTTGTAGTCTCGCCGCAGTTCTTCCCCGGTGGCAACATCGGCCGCCTTGCCGTGTGCGGAACCGTCAACGACGTCGCGACCTCGGGCGCCAACGTGCGCTACCTGTCGTGCGGCTTTATCCTCGAAGAGGGCTATCCCATGGATAAGCTCCGCCAGATTGTGCAGACGATGGCCGAGACGGCGCGCGAAGCGGGCGTGTCCATAATCACGGGCGACACCAAGGTGGTCGAGCGCGGCGGGGCCGACGGCGTCTACATCAATACCGCCGGCGTGGGCGAGGTTCCCGCGGGCGTGGCGCTCAGCGGTGCCAACTGCCAGCCCGGCGATGTCATTCTGGTATCGGGTACGCTGGGCGACCACGGCATCGCCATCATGAGCCAACGCGAGGGCCTGGCGTTTTCGAGCACGATAGAAAGCGACGCTGCACCGCTCAACCACCTGATTGCCGACGTTTTGGCCGCAGCGCCCGGCACGCATTGCTTTCGCGACCCCACGCGCGGTGGCCTGGCGTCCACACTCAACGAGTTTGCCCAGGCCAGCGGTGTTGCCATGGAGGTCGACGAGGATGCCGTGCCCGTGCGTCCCGACGTGCAGGCCGCCTGCGAGATGCTCGGCTACGATGTGCTGCAGGTGGCAAACGAGGGCAAGATGGTTGCCGTCGTGCCGGCCGAGCAAGCCGATGCCGCGTTGAGCGCCATGCGCGCCGCCCGCTACGGCGAGAATGCCGCCATCATCGGTCGCGTGCTGCCGCTTGCCGAGGGTGCCCGTCCCGCTGTGCGCGTGCGCACCGGCTGGGACTCGACCCGTATCCTCGACATGCTCGTGGGAGAGCAGCTGCCGAGAATTTGCTAGGGCGGAACCGCACGGTCGGCGCGATGCGGCTTGGTATCCCTGGAGATGTTCAGATTCCAAGCACGCCCAACGCGGAAGCCCAGTATTATGAGGTGCGTTTTAAATCCAATGACGGGAGCTTTCATGGCAGCAGCTTTTTCCCATGTGATCTTTGACCTGGACGGCACCATCCTCAACACGCTCGAGGACCTGGCGGCCGCCGGCAACCATACCTGCGAGACGCACGGCTGGCCCACGTTTGCCGTCGACGAGTACCGCTACAAGGTGGGAAACGGCATGCTCAAGCTGGTT
>CABSBK010000133.1 GCA_902475865.1 uncultured Collinsella sp. | reverse complement strand
CGTTACCTCCAAGTCCTTCAAGCTCGGTTGGGAGCGTCTGGTCAACACCAAGTCGGCTGTCGCTACCGAGTACGGCCCTTCCGAGGTCTCCTATCACCTCTCCATGGTCGAGGGCTATGACGATCTGCTTGCCGGTAACGCTACCGAGCTCAGCGGTGTTACCTGCCCCGACGATGAGACCCTCGTCGTCAAGCTGGCTTCCGCTTACGCCGACTTCCCCTTCGTCGCCTCTCACCCGGCTCTGGCCCCGGTTCCCGAGTGCGCCGAGTCCGATGTCAAGAGCTTCTACCTTGCCCCGGTCGGTAACGGCCCGTTCATGATGGACGGCAAGTGGGAGGATGGCCAGGAGATCAACGTCAAGAAGTTCGACGATTACTATGGCGACAAGGCCAAGATCGATGGCATCCACTTCCAGGTCATCAAGGACATGGAGACCGCTTACAAGGAGTTCCAGGCGGGTAACCTCGATGTCTGCGACGTTCCCGTCGCTCAGATTGATGCCGCCAAGAAGGATCGCGGCGTGTCCAAGGACGGCTACACCATGGGAGACGGCGAGCGCATGCTGCTCGGCGCCGAGCCTTCCACGTACTATCTGACCTGCAACACCACGGCCGAGCCGTTCAACAACGCCGACCTGCGTAGGGGTATCTCCCTGGCCATCAACCGTGAGGCCATCTGCAAGACCATCTTCAAGGGTACCCGTACCCCTGCCGACGGCATTGTTCCTCCGGGCATCGATGGCTACAAGGAGGGCGCATGGGAGTTCTGCGCCTACGATGTCGACAAGGCTAACGAGTACCTCGACAAGGTTGCTCCCGCTGGCGCTAACGGCGATCGTGGCATTAGCGTGACCCTTTCCTACAACCAGGACGGCGGTCACAAGGAGATCATGGAGTCCATCATCGGCGACCTCGCCAAGGTTGGTGTTACCGCTGTCTCCGATACCCCCGAGTGGTCTGCCCTGCTCGAGCAGTATCAGAACTTTAACTATCAGTTCGGTCGTCTGGGTTGGATTGCCGACTACCCGATCATGGACAACTTCCTGTATCCGCTGTTCCACTCCGACTCCCTCGGTGGCGACAACCGCTCTGGTTACAGCAACCCCGAGTTCGACGCCAAGGTCGACGAGGCTCGTACTATTGTTGACGATGAGGAGCGCGTCGCCAAGATGCAGGAAGCCGACGCAATGGTCGCTGCCGACTGCCCGGTCATCCCGATTATGTTCTACACGCACACTGTCGCCGGCTCCGATCGCATCAAGCACCTCTATGTCGATCCGCAGAAGCACGCCGATCTGGGTACCGCTGAGCTCGCCTAAGAGTTTGCAGCTTCCGTGAGGGTCAAGTATTTACGTAGACCTCATGGGAAACATACAGTTCTCCCTAACCTGGGGTAAACTGGCTGATGGTAATTTTGGGATGCCGGTCTGGCGATCGGCATCCCATTTAGGTTAATCCCTAGATAGGGGAGTGGTATGGGTAAGTACATCGTTAAACGTGTGCTGATTCTGTTCGCCCTCCAGAATATCGTGCCGGGAGATCCGATCAAGTTGATCGGTGGAGTCAAGGCTCTGTCCCCCGAGGTGGAGCTTCAGCTTCGCGTCCGCTATCACCTGGTCCAGACGGACGAGGACGGCAACGCGATCCTTGACGAGAACGGCGACCCCGTTCAAACGTCGCTCGTGGACCGTTACTTGTATTACATGAACGGCCTGCTTCATGGCGATCTGGGCAATTCGTATCAGCGCAAGCTGCCGGTTACGGATATCTTTGCCCAGAAGTATCCGTATACGGTCAAACTTGCCGCGTGCGCCATCGTGCTCGAGGCAATTATGGGTATCGGTGCGGGTATCATTTCGGCGGTAAAGCGTTATTCCTTCTGGGATATTTTGGTAACGCTCACCACGTCGATCCTCGTTGCGGTCCCGGCCTTCTGGCTCGGTATGTTGCTGCAGCTGTTCTTTGGCGTCATCCTCAAGGACGCCACGGGCGGTGCAATCTCCTTGCCGATCTCGGGTGCCGGCGGTTCCAGCTCTCAGTATCAGGATTGGATGCACTATGTGCTTCCGACCATTACGCTGGCTTCGGTTTCGACCGCTTATGCTGCGCGCATCATGCGCTCGCAGCTGCTTGACGTCATGAACCAGGATTACATCCGTACGGCAAAGGCCAAGGGTCTCTCCAATCGTGCGATCATCATTAAGCATGCGCTTAAGAATGCACTCATCCCCGTCGTTACCTATATTGGTGTCGACTTTGGCGGCATGCTTTCGGGCGCCATCCTGACCGAGACGGTCTTTAACTGGCCCGGTATCGGCTATGAGGTCTATCGCGCCATTAGCATGCGTGACTGGCCCATCGTTATGGGCGGCGTTACGCTCATCGTCGTCGTCGTCATGGTGATCAACCTGCTCGTCGACATTAGCTATGCATTCCTCGACCCGCGCATCCGCCTTGGCGGTCCGTCGGATAAGGCCTAAGGGAGGTACGTCTCATGCAGGAAACTGATTCTCAGTCTCAGGAGCAGGCTACCGCCACCAAGGTCGCATCTGCTCCCGCCAAGTCCCGCACGCTGTGGGGCGACGCTTTTAAGCGTCTTCGTAAGAACAAGCTCGCCGTTATCGGTGTCTGCTGGATCATCATCGTCGTTGTGGTTGCCCTGACCGCAGATCTGTGGGCTAAGCCCTGGCTCGGTTCGCCGACGGCTTCCGATTCGACCACCATGGCCGAGACATCGCTACTGGCTCCGTGTGCCGAGCACCCGTTTGGCACCGATGCCCTCGGTCGCGACATTCTCGTCCGCGTTATCTACGGTGCACGCGTTTCGCTTTCTGTCGGTATCATGGCCACCGCCATCTCCACATTGATCGGTCTGGTCATGGGCGCCCTGGCCGGTTTCTACGGCGGCATTTGGGATACGATCATCATGCGCTGTGCGGACATCTTCCTGGCGTTCCCGTACGTGCTGTTCGTTGTCGCCATGATCGCCGTTATCGGCCGTGGTCTTCAGAACGTCTTTATCGCCATCGGCATTCTTGGCTGGCCTTCGATTGCGCGCGTCTTCCGCTCTGCAATCTTGACGGTCAAGGAAAACGACTATGTTGATGCAGCGCGCGCGATGGGTGCATCTGATGCTCGTATCGTCGTGCGTCACATCTTCCCGAACTCCGTCGCCTCCATCGTGGTCTACGCGACCATGAACATTGGTGGCGCCATTCTGACCGAGTCCGCTCTGTCCTTCCTCGGCATGGGCGTTATTCCGCCTACGCCTTCGTGGGGCTCCATGATTCAGGACGGTCAGCAGTATCTTCTGACCGCTCCCTGGATGATGATCATGCCCGGTCTGGCAATTCTCTCGACGGTGCTCGCCTTCACCCTGCTGGGTGACGGTCTGCGCGACGCCCTCGACGTCAAGATGAAGGATGCATAAGGATGAAGAAGAACAAGAACTATGTGGACCTGAAGGACCAGCCGGTTCCTGAGGGCCAGCATCTGCTCGAGGTCGATGACCTTAAGATGTATTTCCACACCGAGGATGGCGTCGTTCGCGCTGTCGACGGCGTGTCCTACACGCTCGATCGCGGCGAGACCCTGGGCGTCGTCGGTGAGTCCGGCTCCGGTAAGTCCGTGACCGCCATGACCATCATGGGCCTCATCTCGATGCCTCCGGGAAAGATCGAGGGCGGTGACGTTCGCTATCGCGGCCGCTCCATCCTCGAAATGACCGAGGAAGAGATGCAGCACATTCGCGGTAACGACATCGCGATGATCTTCCAGGATCCTATGACCTCCTTGAACCCGGTCTATAAGATCGGCAAGCAGGTGGGCGAGGGTCTTCGTCTGCACCGTGGCTACTCCAAGCAGGAGGCGCTCAAGCGTGCCACCGAGCTTTTGGACCTCGTTGGTATCCCCGAGCCCGAGAAGCGCGTCAATGAGTATCCGCATCAGTTCTCTGGCGGTATGCGTCAGCGCGTCATGATCGCTATGGCTCTCGCCTGCGATCCCGATATCCTGATTGCCGACGAGCCCACGACTGCCCTGGACGTTACCATTCAGGCTCAGATTATTGAGCTTATGCAGGAAATGCAGGAGAAGAACGGTAACGCCATCATCATGATTACCCATGACCTGGGTGTCGTCGCCGACA
>CABSBK010000132.1 GCA_902475865.1 uncultured Collinsella sp. | reverse complement strand
AACTGCGTTGTTTATTTCTAGCAGTTGTGGCTGTTGCCAGGCGAGAGCCTGGCAACAGCGGTTTTTCTATCAAGCAGAACGGGGGTCCAATGAACGCATCAGCGATAAAGCTATCAAAAGTTTCAAAACGCTACGGGAAACGGCACGTTTTACATGACGTTTCCTTCGAGGTGGATCAGTCTGAGCTTTGCGCCCTTGTTGGTGCAAACGGGTCGGGCAAAAGCACGCTTATTAAAATAGTGCTGGGCCTCTGTGAGCCATCGTCGGGGAGCGTGGAGCGCTTTGGGGGCAAGTCGAAAAAAGAGCTGAGCCTGATGCGGACGCGTGTCGGCTATGTGCCAGATTCCAGCGGAGCATACCAATCCCTCAGTGCGGCTGAGAATCTTCGGATCCGATGTGCGGAATGGGGGCTCGATGAGAAACGTGAGGTTCCTCGCGTCTTGGGCCTAGTCGGGCTGGACGTCGATGAGAAAAAGAGCGTGAGCAGTTTTTCTCTGCGAATCAAACGTCAACTTGATATAGCTACGGCTTTATTGGGCGACACCGACGTACTAATTTTCGATGAGCCGGCAAATGGATTGGATCCGTTGGGCATCGAGAGTATATGGGCCCTTATCGGTCGATTGAATCGAGAGCAGGGTAAGACCATGCTCATCTCTAGTCATGATTTGGATGAGTTGGCATCGGTTGCAACAAGCTGCCTGTTTATTCATGACGGCGAACTGCTAAAAAAGGAATCGATGGACGTCATAAGGGATGAGGCGTCGTCCCTAAAAGAGTATTACAGACGCTTGATGAAGGCGGTCTCGCTATGAAGCGGGCGATCCATCCCATAAAAGCAGATATGATGCGTTTGTACAGGATATTTCCGGCGACGTTTGGTCTTGCGCTTATGCTTGCGTTCGTCCTTCTCTTCGGCATCTTTCTAAAAAACGGAACAACGTTGCTCGCCTTTGGCAATAGCGTTTTTGGGGAGGATATTGGCTTCTGCTGGAATGTAATCGATCCTTCTGCACCCGATGAGTCCCTTGTGCGCAGCGCTTTTGCCGGTACATCCCTGTTCGTCCCACTTATCGTTTGTCTGGTGATTTTACAGGAGCGCGGCTATGAAGAGGGATACCGAATTTCTATGGCAAGAGGCCTCGCCCGCTTTAACGGGGCTCTGGCACATGTACTTTCGTCTGCTTTAATAATCGGCGCAGCATATAGTGCGCTTTGCCTTCTTCTGTTTGCAATAGCGATAACACGTGGAGGGCAAAACTATGCGCATAGCATGCTGGCTGCATTTTTGCCCGCAATGATGATTAACGTCGTATTGGTGATATCGCTTGCGTTGGAGACGGTGGCCATCTACCGGATTACGAGCAGTGCTGTATTGAGCGGGGCTGTGGTGATAATTGGATTTGTCATGAGCTTGACGCTCTACGGATCTTTCCTTCAGGCACCTACACCATCCTTGCGATGGATCTTGCTCCTTCCGGGGCCGTACCTTGGAGTTGGATGTGCCCTTGGGTATAGCGATATGGGGCAGCTGACGCTTCTGGGATATGGCGTGGCAGCCAGCTGTCTATCGGTATTGATTTACGCTCTCGTGAGCTTTCGTGCTGGGGGTGTGCTCAATGGCTCGTCAGACTAGAAGATTCCTTCATTCAGAATTGAAGCATGTGAGCAAATGGACGTACGCCTTAATCCTGGTAATTTATGCGTGCATGGTGGTATTGCAGATTAATTCTTTCCCGATGTGGTTCTGTAGCCTCCGTGAGAACAGTTTCTTGGGCTTTTTCCCAGACCCGACGCTTCGGCTATCGGCAGAGGATGTCCTTCTATTTGGTAATGCAGAGCTTTATCGCGGTCTGCTGTTCAACGTAGCCCCGTTGGCTCATGCATTGTTCTTTCCGTTCATCGCGGCTTGCATTGTGCCTCGCTTTGTCAGTTCGGGCTTTATTGAGGAACCCTGGGGATTGTCGGAGGCTCGGGGAGGGAAGCGTGTGTGCGCTATCGTTGCGCGAGTGGTGCTGTCTTCTTTTGCCCTTTTGGGCGCGTTTATCCTGTCGAGTGTCGTTTTGTACTGCCTTAACTGCGCGATCGTTTTAGATGCTCAACAGTATTTCAACCTGAATATTTTTTGCTATCGCCTTCTTCTGGCGAGTGTCGTCTGCCTTGCATACGTGGTCTCTTGCGTGGTCGTTGTTTCCGTTTTTGGGTCCGGCTTCGGTCCTATTGGCATGCTGTTGCTTGTCAATGTCGTAACGATCTACATACAGCTCGGGGCCATTCCCATGCTTCCGCTTCCAGCCTCGATGCTCATGTGGATTTGCGGCGTGACCCCGTTGGGGGACGGTCAATGCATCTCGATTTTAATTGACTGCCTAATAAACGTAGCAAGCGTTTTCACCATTTGCTTTACTATCGACCGATTGCGGTCGAGATTTATTTGATTGTTTGTGAGAGATAATCATACCGAGCATACCAAATATAGGGGGGGCGGGCACCGTGGCTGGTGTCCGCCCCTGCTGGCATAGGAGGCTTTAACCCGTGTGATTCGCGAGCTAACGGGCCTGCTTTACCTTTGCCGCTGCCTCGACAAACGACTTCCACAGGTTAAAGTCGGTCTCGAGCGTCTGCCAGGTGTACTCGGGATGCCATTGCACGCCCAGGCAGAACGGCTGGCCTTCGACTTCGATGCACTCGGGAACGCCATCGGTTGCCTTGGCGACCAAGCGCGTGCTTTTACCCAGACGATCGACGCAGCAGTGATGTGCGGAGTTGGTCTGGATCAGCCTGTGCCCGCCAACCGCGCGCTCCAGCAGCGAGCCCGGCACGACCTCGACGGGATGCGCGGGATCGTTGAGCACGTGGGTGTGGCGCCACTGCGTGCGGCCCTCGCGAGCACCCAGGCTCGGCACGTCCATGCACAGGGTGCCACCGGTGGCGACATTGAGCAGCTGAGTGCCTCGGCAGGTGGTAAAGAGCGGCTTCTTGGCGCGAAGCACCTCGTTAACCAGCTTAAACTCAAAACGGTCGCGAATCTCGCAGCAGAGGGTGGGGTCGTAGGGTCGATCATCGCCCCAACGTTTGGGATTGACATCGGGGCCGCCGGGAATGGCGATGCCGTCGGCGATATCGACGTAATGACGGATGACCTCAATGTCCTCGGTGATGGACATCTGCAGCGGCAGGCCGCCAGCGGCAAGGATGGCATCGACAAAGACACTTGCGATTTCCTCGTTGGGGGAGAGCATCTCGGTTAAAAACGGCTCTGCCTCTTCCCAGCGCGGCGCGACGAGGATGAGCGGACGGTCGGCGGGGGCGACGTCGACGTGCGGGGTGTATGACGATGAAGTGCGAGTTCCGATCATAGGTGTAACTTTCGAGTTTGGATGGGCATGGCGGGCGGGTGGGCGGTCTGGTTAGTGACCCTTGATAGAGTTGAGGAAGTCCTGGGCGCGCTTGGTCTGGGGGTGGTCGAAGAACTCATCGGGCGTGCCGGTTTCCACGATCTGGCCGTCGGCCATAAACACGACGCGGTCGGCTACGCGGCGGGCAAAGTTCATCTCGTGCGTAATGACGATCATCGTCATGCCCTGCTGGGCCAGACGGACCATGACCTCGAGCACCTCGTTGATCATCTCGGGGTCAAGGGCGCTTGTGGGCTCGTCAAAGAGCATGGCCTTGGGCTGCATGGCGAGTGAACGGGCGATGGCCACGCGCTGCTGCTGGCCGCCCGAGAGCTGTGCGGGCACCTTATCGGCCTGCTCGGCAACGCCCACGCGGCTCAGCAGATCCATGGCGCGCTCACGGGCTTCATCCTTGGAGACGCCCAACACGTCGACCGGTCCCAGCATGACATTCTGCAGCACCGTCATATGTGCAAACAGGTTGAACTGCTGGAACACCATGCCCAGCTCGGCACGCATGCGGGCAAGGTCCTTGCCTTCCTGCGGCAGGGGCTCGCCCTCGATGAGGATCTCGCCCGAGTCGATGGTTTCCAGACGGTTGATGGTGCGGCACATGGTCGACTTGCCCGAGCCCGAGGGGCCAATTACAACGACGACCTCGCCGCGGTCGACCGAGAGATTGATGTCGTTGAGGACGTGCAGGTCGCCATAGTGCTTATCGACGTGTCTGAGCTCGATCAGCGGCTGATTGCCGGTGGAAGAAGTACT
>CABSBK010000131.1 GCA_902475865.1 uncultured Collinsella sp. | reverse complement strand
TCCACCACGCGCTCCCCCACCTCGCGGGCATGCGGACGAAACATCGCGTCCATCTCGGCCACCTGCGCGTCCATGGTCGCGGCATCCGCACGGCAGTAGCGCTCCTCGTGCACCAGGTTTACCACGGGATGCGCGATCGCCGGACGCTCCTTCCGGGGCGTGCCGATGATGAGCATCGATAGCGGCATGGTATAGGGTGGCAGATCGAGCAGCTCGGCAACTTCCTCGGCATTCTCGACGATATCACCGATGTAGCAGCTCCCCAGGCCCAGGGCCTCGGCGGCAACCACGGCGTTTTGCGCGGCGATCACGGCGTCTTGGGCCGCGATGGCAAAGTCGCCCAAACCCGGCGCGCGGCGGGGTGCCTTGCCCGTGCGCTCGACAAACTCGGGCTCAAAGCAGCCCACGTGCTCAAACAGATCGATCCACTTGGCATAATCGACCACAAATATGAGTGCCCAGGGCGCCTTGGCAATCATGGGCTGGTGGTCGCACAGGTCGGCCAGACGGTCGAGCGTAGCCTGCTCGCGGATGCTCACGATGGAATACATCATCATGGCGCCCGCCGACGGCGCGCGACTCGCCGCATGCAGAATCGCCGCCCGCTGCTCGTCGGTCACCGCCACGGGGCGGTCGTCGTCATCACGCGCGAAGGCACGCGTGGACGAGCGGTGCTCCAAGATGTCCAGCACCGCGCTACCCGTGGTCTCGACCGGATAACCGCCGGCGTCCACGACCGCAGCTCCGTCGCAGCACTCGGCACCCGTCATACAAACCTGCTCGCCCATAGCTCTATCCTCGCCAATTCTTTAAGAAGCCTTTACGTTTCCGTGTAATTCCCGTCCATTATCGCGCAGGTCGCCACTACATTGCGCCACACCGCCGCACATGCGCGTTAATATGGCTGGTTGTTGTGCGCAGCCCGCAAATGCAGCGCATATTTAGGTAACAATCGGGTAAACCCCCGCCTTCGTAGGTTTTAAGTTTGTGAGGAGTCTCAGCATGTTCGCTGCCGCCATCTCGCTCGTCGGTCTTGCGGCGACCGTCTACCTTGTTTTGCGCGAGGCCAAGGCCATTCGCGCTCAGTCGGGCACCGTTGCCAAAAGCGCTCTTGGGTGGAGCGTCGCCTTCGGCCTGTTCCAGCTCTTTTTGACCATTTGGGGCGCTATTGGCCTCGTCGCGCAAAACGAGCCACTCGCCTTCGTGATGCTCATCCTGACCAACGCCATCCTCACCGGCTGCGCTTGGGCCAGCATCGCCCGCGACCGTATCGCTCCGCGCGTCTTTGCATTCGCCGAGCCCGACGCCCCCGCCCCCACCGGCAAGCTCGCCCGCCTACGCGGCGCCTTTGTGGGCAAACCGCTCGTCGCCGCCGTCCTGTGCCTGCTGCTCGCCGGCGTCTTTGCGCTGCTGGGCATGGAGGTATCGTCCAACCACGACTTTACCTGGGTCTACCCCCTGTGCATCCTGCTCGAGTGGGCCATCATCACCACGCTCATGGTCGGCCTGTTCTTCCTATTCCAGCGCCACGGCGCGGCTCCCGCGGTCCTGGCCTTTGCCCTCTTTGTCCTGGGCATTGCCGAGTTCTTCGTCATCACGTTTAAATCCATGCCCATCCAGCCGGGCGACCTTTCGGCCATTTCCACCGCCGCCGCGGTCGCCGGCAACGGCTACACCTTCTCGATCTCGCTGTTCTGCGTGCTGTCCATGGGCTTTACCGCCATCGCCATGCTGCTATGCGAGTACGCCGGCCTGGTGGCACCGCACCGTCAGAAGGGTGCCGCCAACGCTAAGCACATCCTGCTCACCAACCTGCTCATCGCCGTGCTGTGCCTGGGCGGTGTGACCGCACACGTCACGCTCATCGACTACTACAACACCCTCGGCATCACCGTCTACACCTGGCGTCCGCTCGAGAGCTACTGGCGCGAGGGCTACCTGCCCGCTTTCATTAGCGCAGCGCAGTCCATCAAGCCGCCCAAACCCGCCGACTACTCCGTCGACGATGCCAAGGCCACGCTCAAAAAGTACACCAAGGCCTACGACAAGTCCGACGCGGCCAAGAGCGACGAGCGCGCCGCCGCAAAGGAGCAGTTCGATAGCGAGAAGCCCACGGTCATCGCCATCATGAACGAGACCTTCTCAGACCTTTCGATCTACCAGAACATGCGCGCCGGCTACGAAGGCCCGCAGTACTTTAAGAACCTGTCCAACTGCCTCAGCCGCGGCAAGCTCTACGTGAGCGCTTACGGCGGCGGCACCGCCAATACCGAGTTTGAGTTTATGACCGGCAACTCCATGGCCAACCTGGGCTCGGGCGTGTATCCGTACACCATCTACAACATGGAGACGACCGGGAACCTGGCAGAGCAGTTCAAGTCGCTCGGATATTCCACCACGGCCATGCACCCCAACCACGCCACCAACTGGAACCGCGAAAACGTCTATAAGGACTTTGGCTTTGACCAGTTCCTGTCCATCAACGATTTCCAGGGCGCCGATACCCTGCGCGGGATGGTGACCGACCAGGCTACCTACGACAAGATTCTTGAGCTGCTCGACCAGAACGCCGATCCGCAGTTTATCTTCGACGTGACCATGCAGAACCACTCGGGCTACGATACGGGTCTGCTGCCGGCCGACAAGCAGATGCACCTGAACATCGACACGACCGACCTGGACGCCAAGACCATCGAGGACGGCACGCTCTCCGATGTCGACGAGTACGTCTCGTGCATTGAGCAGTCCGACCAGGCGCTTCGCTACTTCCTCAACGCCCTGAGCAAACTCGATCGCAAGGTGGTCGTGGTGTTCTGGGGCGACCACCAGCCGTTCTTCCCGTCCAAGTTCAACGATAAGTGGTTTACCGGCGAGGACGACGCTACGCATCAGGAGCGCCTGTGGCAAACCGATTACATCATCTGGGCCAACTACGACGTTGCCGGCTGCGACCAGACGAGCGAGGTCGACGACCTGTCCACCAACTACCTGTCCACGCAGCTTATGCAGCTGATCGGCGCACCTCTCTCCGATTACCAGAAGGCGCACATGACGCTGCGCGAGTCGCTGCCCGCCATCAACTCCGTGGGCTACGAGGACGCCAGCCTGCGTTGGGCGCTCTCCTCCAACGTCACCGGTGACGACGCCGCCGCAGCAGCCGCCACCAAGGCGCGCGAGGATTACGCCAAGATGCAATACTACGAGATGTTCCGCGACGGCAAGAACGTGTACACCGAGCACTTCCAGACCGAGGCCAACGAGACCGACCCCAACCTGGCGCCGGGTACGACCAAGATCAAGTAGCTGCTAGCTGCTGAGCCACAACTGAAACGTCTGTCCAGGCGGAGGCATATAAGGTTCCCTGCTCGGACAGTCCTGCGCAAGACGGAGGCCACATTAAGTGGCCTTCTTTGTATCCGGAAAGCCGTCCCACTCTGAATGCATCCAGCGAACGTATGCGAGCGCGTCGTCCAGGACGGTCTCGTCATCGGGGTGATGGAAAATGTCGTCCCAAACGCTTGCCACGGTTGCGCCCACGAGTGTCAAGAAAAAAGCCTCGAGGATTTCGAGACTTTCACACTTGTATTGTTTTGCACGAAGCACCGCGAACGGCGAAGTTACTCGCCCAGCACGGCCTTTTTGGCGGCTGCAGCCATGTTGTCCAGATCTTCCTTGGTGGGGTGATCCTTTGCGGCGACCCAGTTATCGAGCAGCATCTTAAAGCGGACATTGTCGGGATCTTGCTCGAGCATGGCCTCGTAGCGCTGCTTGACCGCGGGACCCATCTTGCCCTGGCACATTGCCCAACCCACAAGCTCGGCATCCTCGGCCAAATTGGAGGTCACGCGATTGATAATCTGCTGATAATAGCTCTGATCGGCACCAAAACCGCAGGTACCGAACAGAAAGACGCGCTTGCCGTGCAAGGCGGAGAGCAACGCCGCGACCGAAGGCGTGCATGCGCCCTTGTCGCACCAAAAGCCGACG
This sequence comes from uncultured Collinsella sp., assembly GCA_902475865.1. Classification (GTDB taxonomy): domain Bacteria; phylum Actinomycetota; class Coriobacteriia; order Coriobacteriales; family Coriobacteriaceae; genus Collinsella. Next base: position 254 of record CABSBK010000131.1, on the reverse strand, counting down.
AGCACCGTATCGGCAGCACAGGCACCCTGCGCCTCGCGCGCAACCTGATCTGCGTCCGCATCGTCGCTCAGCGCGGCAGCGTGAATAAACTCGACGCCTGCAGCCTGTAGGGCACGCTTGATTGCGCCCGAAACCATCCTGGTATTACCGCTCTTGCTGTTAACCACCAAAGAGCACGTCATAGTCACGTTGCCTCGTATCCCCCAAAACTAAAGCCACTAATGCAATTTATTAGATGAATATCTTAGTACTAA
>CABSBK010000130.1 GCA_902475865.1 uncultured Collinsella sp. | reverse complement strand
AACGCGAAATAATGGGACAAGCTTTCCCAACTGGCCCTCAAAAGGAAAATGCATCCCGGAATGAGAACAAATTCCGGGATGCATTTTCCGCCATCTATCGCCAACGATTAGCTGTCTCTGTGGAAAAGGCTCTTGATGGCAGCGGGGATGCTCTTGGCACCCTTGGCCGTCACATCGATAACGTCGGGCGAACGCACGAGCTTATCCTCGTCAACGTACTTGCGGACCGCACGAAGCGTCTCTTTGTCATCGCGCGTCGTAAACGTAAAGTGGCCGTTATCCTTGGTAAAGATGGCAAAACGCGTGATCTTCTTGGTGCCGCGCAAAACCTCGGCGGCAATATAGTCGACCTCGTCCCACGGGATTTGAATATAATCCTCGGGATTGCGCTCGTTATAGTACTCAAACGCCTTATTGCCCACCATCACGTTACCGTGGCTGGTAAGCCCCATCAGGCAGGTCGCCGGCGTTGCCAGATCGACCGTGCTGTTCTGAGATTGCGCCATGCGCGCCTCGCCCTCCAAATAAAACAATCGGACCGCATCCAGTGTACCCACCGGGTGCGGTCCGTTTCAATGGCTCAAAAGCCCTTGCCTAGCAATTCTCGGTCTTAAGCCGAAACGTGCTTACATGAAGCCGCAGACGCGACCGATGATGCCGATGGCGAAGAGAGCCAGGATGATGACGATCGGGCTGACCTTCTTCTTGAGGAGCTTGCAGACCAGCAGGGTCAGGCACACGGCGGCAAGGCCGGGAATGAGCTGATCGAGGTTGGCCTGAAGCGTGGTGACCTTCACCTGATCAAGGGCGTTAGCACCGATGGAGTTATACATCGTCAGTGCTTCCTTGACACCCTCAGAACCGGAGGGCAGGTTAGCCCAGTCGATAAAGGCGCCAGCAGACTGCGTGACCTTGGAGACGACCGGGGTGAAGGAGATGGACACCCAGCGCTCGACCAGGGCGCCGATGATGAACATACCCAGGATGGATGCACCCTCGGTGACCTTGCCCATCAGACCGCCGGAGAGGTCCTTGGCGATGGAGGAGCCGACCTTGTAGCCAAACTCCTGCGTGTACCACAGGAAAGCGTAACGGATGATGTTCCACGCGAAGAAGAACAGCAGCGGACCGACGATGCTGCCGGACATGGCCAGGGAAGCGCCCAGAGCGCCCAGAATCGGGCGAAGGGTGAACCAGAAGGCGGGGTCGCCGACGCCGGCGAGCGGGCCCATCATACCGACCTTGACGCCCTGGATGGCGACGTCGTCAATCGGTGCACCGTTGGCGCGCTCCTCCTCGAGAGCGAGGGTAACGCCAATGACGGGGGCGGAAACATAGGGGTGGGTGTTATAGAACTCCAGGTGGCGCTTAAGAGCGGCAATCTGGTCATCCTTGCTGGTGTAGAGCTTCTTGATCGCAGGGATCATTGCGAAGCACCAGCCGCCATTCTGCATACGCTCGTAGTTCCACGAGCCCTGAAGGAACTGATGACGGAAGCAAACCTTCTTGCGGTCAGCCTTGGTGAGCTGAATCTTGTTCTCTGCCATATGTATCACTCCCCTCCTACTCGTAATCGTTCAGAATGTCGCCGAGCGGGTCGCCGGAGCCACCGCCCATGCCGCCACCCTGCTTGGCCAGATCCTTAAGGCCAAGGTAGATGAGGGCAAGGGAGATGCCGATGAGACCAAGGGCGATCAGCGTGAGCTGAGGGATGGCAGCAAGGACAAAGCCGAGGATGAAGAACGGCCAGGTCTCCTTGGTGGCCATCATGTTGATGACCATGGCGTAACCGACGGAAGCGACCATGCCGCCGCCGACAGCCATGCCGCCGGACAGCCAGTCGGGCATAGCGTTAAGCGCGTTGGTAACAGCCTCGGCCGGGATGATGCACAGAAGTACTGCCGGGATGGCGATACGAAGGCCCTGCATGAGGATGGCAGCGTACTGCCAGCGCTCGATGCCGGAGAAGTCGCCCTTCTCGGCGCAACCGTCCATGGCGTGAGCGATAGCGGTAGCAATGGTACGGCAGATCATGGTCAGGAACAGACCAGCGACCGACAGCGGGACGGCGACGGCGATGGCCGCGGTAACGGCCTTGGCCGAATCAGTGGCGCCGCCGTTGAGGGCGAGCACCATGATGATCGAAGAAGCGACCGAGGCCAGAGCGGCGTCAGGCGCGACGGCGGCGCCGACGTTAGCCCAGCCAAGGGCCATCATCTGGAGCGAACCGCCCAGGAGGATGCCCTCCTGAAGGTGACCGGTTACGAGACCGATAAGCGTGCATGCCACGAGCGGCTGATGGAACTGGAACTCATCCAGAATGCCTTCCATACCGGCAAGCAACGCGACAATCGCAACAAGCAGAATAGTGATTGCAGACATGTATCGGACCCTCCTTTACTATGCTTGAGCGGCCAGTTCGGCCTTAGCTTTCTTCAACATGGCGTCGAGATCCTCGGAGGAATCCGAAGGAACCTTGCGGACCTCGAACTTGACGCCCTTGGCCTTGAGGGCCTCGAGAGTCTTGACATCGTCATCGCCCATAGCGACGGCGTTGGTGACGACGACCTTGCCCTTGGAGTGAGCCATGGAGCCGATGTTGACTTCCTTGATGTCGACGCCGGCCTCGATGGCCTTGAGCAGATCCTGCGGGTTCTCGAAGAGCAGCATGGCCTTGGTGTCACCAAAACGCGTGTCCTTGACGACCTCGGCCATCTTCTTGATAGGCACGACGTTGGCATGGACTCCCGGAGGGGCAGCCTGCTCGATCATGGTCTTGCGGAGCTCGTCGTGAGCAACGCCGTCGGAAACCACGATGATGCGGTTGGGGTTGATCTGCTTGGTCCACGTGGTGGCCACCTGACCATGGAGCAGACGGGTGTCGATACGGACGTGGGCAATCTTGATGTGCCCGTCGCCGATGACCGTTCCCGGAGGGATGGCGCCTGCAGGAGCAGCGGCGGCCGCAGCCGGCTTCTTCTCCTCGGGCTCCAGAGACTCGGGCTTGACGCGCACGCCAGCCTTAGCCTCAGTCACGAGATGTTTTGCGATCGCATGTGCAGTGTTCTTTGCGTCAAAGCGCTGCGAATATGCCTCGATGAGCATAGGCAGGTTGACACCGGTGACGATAGCCCAGGAATCGTGGCCCTCGATGAGTCCGCTGATCTGGTTGAACGGCGTGCCGCCCCACAGATCAACGAGGAAGAGCACCTGCTCCTGGTCCTCGAAGGAAGCGATTGCTTCCTCGACCTTGGCACGGAAGTCGTCGGGGCCCATGCTCGGCTCGAGCGAGACCACGGCTACAGACGGCTGATCGCCAAAGACCATCGAGCCCGTCTGCTTGATTCCAGCTGCCAAGTCCCCGTGGCTAGCAAGAACAATACTTACCATCACATAACCTCCTTTTTGTCTACGTATTTCCTACACGACATGAAAGGAGTATACCTGTTTTGATTGTGGAATTATAGCTAAACTCGCAAACGGTTGGATTATTTGTTTAAACGTCTATTTTTGTTCCAACTTGATTACGTTACTGCTTTTCGACTCATTGCCCGCCAAAGCGTCACTCATCAAGCCATGTACTTTACAGATACAAGCAGGCTGTTCATCAATAACGATTTTAAGCAAGTGCGAATGTGCTTGTACTGCCGCTATTTTGTTTAAACAGACATAACTTGACTATTAGCGTGACTTATGATCTAGCGCAAGTAGTCATTGGGGACGTTCTTAAACGACTAGTCGTTGGGGACGTTCTTGTTTGACTAGTCGTTTAAGAACGTCCCCAACGACCAAGTTAGGCGATGTGGAGGGGGTTGGCGGCGTCGACGGCGTCGGGAGCGTCGGAAGGACCGTCAGGAGCAGCGTCTGCCGGGTCCTCGTCGGGGGTCTCGATCTGCTTGATCATGACCTCCTGGCCCTGCAGCAGGTATGTCTCGCCGCTGCCGCAATGGGGGCAGGTCTTGCCGTGCTCGACCGTCACGTAGTCGCAGCCGCACGCCTCGCAATGCGTCACGGCCTCGACGGGCTCCACAATAAGCTCCGCACCCTCGGTGATGGGTTTTTTATCTGCCGCCCAGCGCCAAGCGTCGAGCAGCAAGTCGGGAACGACGCCCGAGACCTCACCCAGCAGCAGCGTAACGCTCGAAACGTGACGCACGCCATTGGCACGCGCCACGTTCTCAACATCGCGAATGATGTGATACACGATTCCCAATTCATGCAAGGCGAAACCCTTTCTGCAGA
>CABSBK010000129.1 GCA_902475865.1 uncultured Collinsella sp. | reverse complement strand
CTTGCCAAGTCGACGGGCCGTCATGTGCTTTCCTATGGCTTTGCCGAGACCAACGACATCGTCTGCGTGCATCCGGATGTCAAGGGCATCCAGAGCGACTTTATCGTTCGCTTTGAGGACGGCACCGAGCACGCTGTCGAGATTAAGAGCAACCCCGGTCGTCACAACATGCTCAACGCCACGGCCGTCTTGACCGTCGCCCATGTCCTAGGCCTCGATATCGACGCCGCCGCTAAGGCACTTTCGAGTTTTGAAGGCGTCCGCCGTCGCTTTACCCACGTGGGCGATATCGACGGCATCACGGTGGTTGACGATTACGGCCATCATCCCACCGAGATCAAGGCGACGCTCGCTGCTGCCTCTTCGCTGGGCTACAAACATGTCGATGTCGTGTTCCAGCCGCACCGCTATTCGCGCCTGCAGGCTCTGTGCGATGACTTTGCCGACGCATTCGCCAATGCCGACAAGCTGCTGTTGATTGACGTGTTCTCTGCCGGCGAGATGCCCATCCCGGGCGTCACGTCCAAGATGCTTGCCGATACCGTGCGCGCCAAGCATCCCGGTAAGGAGGTCGTGTACTGCTCGAGCCGTCTTGAGCTCAATGAGGAGCTCGAGAAGATGGTGGGCGAGGGCGATTTGCTGCTTACCATGGGCGCCGGCGACGTCACGACGGTCGGCCCCGAGTTCATCGAGTATCTGACTGCCAAGAAAGACGCTTAAACCCCATGGGTCTGTTTAACGCCGTCATGGCGCTTTCGGGCATGATCGATACGGACGTAATCGAGGATGAACGCCTCGCGCGCCATACGAGCTATCGTATCGGCGGCAAGGCGGACCTCTTTGTGACGTGTCACAGCTATCATGCCTTGCGTCGCGCCGTGGCGGTGCTCGATCGCGAGCAGGTGCCGTGGGTCATTATCGGCAAGGGATCTAATCTGCTTGTTGCCGATGCAGGCTATCGCGGCGCCGTCATTTCGTTGGGGCGCGAGTTCCAGCGTACGGTTGTCGCCGAAGACGGTTGTACGCTGACGGTCGGTGCGGGCGTGATATTCGCTCGCCTAGTCAACGACGCGCTGTCGCGTAGCCTTTCGGGCCTTGAGTTTGCGGTCGGTATTCCCGGCTCCGTTGGCGGCGCCGTGTCCATGAATGCCGGCACGCGAACCGAGTGGATTGGCTCGCTGGTCGAAGATGTCGTTACGTTTGACCCGGGCTCCGGCATCAAGCATTATGCGGGCTCGGAGATCGCTTGGGGCTACCGTGAATGCAGCCTGCCGCGTAACGAGATCATTCTGGAATGCGTGCTCAAGCTCAAACCTGCGCCCAAGGCCGATATCCGTGAACGTATGGAGCGGTACCTGACGCGGCGTAAGCGCACACAGCCCATGGGCTGTGCATCCTGCGGGTCGGTATTTCGCAACCCGCCCGATGCGAGCGTGGGAAAGCTCATCGAGGATTGTGGATTAAAGGGTTTTTCGGTTGGCGGCGCGGAAGTTTCGCCCGTACACGCTAATTTTATCGTTAATAACGGAACCGCCTCGGCCGATGACGTGGCCGCGGTTATCAGACATGTGCACGGAAAGGTGAGGGAGGCGTATGGCATCGAGCTCAGACCGGAAGTTAAATTCCTCGGCTTCTAGAGCATCGAAACCAACCTTCCGCCGCGCCGGAGGGCGTTCCGGCGCACCGTCTCAGCCTCAACGTAAATCCGTTATGCCTTCTAAGCCTGCTGGGTCCGTGCGGCCTGCCAAGCGTTCGACTGCCGGTTCGCAGCTTGGCGGACGCCGCGCGGCCAAAAAGGTTGCTCGTCCGGTGGCACGTCCCTCGGTGACGCCCAAACCGGCGATGGGCGCCAAACCTTCTCGCCCCATAGCGTCGCCCAAGCCCTCGTTGGGGGCAAAGGTGACGCGTCCCGGTCGCGCGCTGGGTGCATCTAAGCCACGTATTCTGACGTCGGTGTCGGCTTCCACAAAACCGCAATCGGGCAAAAAGGGTTCTAATCCGCTGTCATCGATCGGCGCCCTGGCAAATCATGCGGCGGGTGCCGCTTCTGCCGTTAAGGGCAAGGGCAAAATCGTGGGTGGCATTCTTGCCGCTTTGGCAGTGCTTGCGGTCGTTGCCGTCGTCGTCATTAACTCTGGCCTGTTCGCCGCTACCGATATTCAGATTCAGGGTAGCGAGCATGTAACCAAGCACGATGCCATCCAGCTGATCGATCTGCCCGAGGACACGTCGCTGTTCAATGTGAATCCCGACCAGATCACCGAGGGCCTCAAGCAAAATCCGTGGGTCTCGGGCGTGGATGTTCAGCGTCAGTTTCCCCATACGCTCATCATCACGCCGACGGAACGCAAGGTTATCGCAATTGCCTACATTAGCTCCGATGATCTTGCATGGGCGATCGGGGACGATGACACATGGATTGCACCACTGTCTACCTCGGTCGATGTTGACGACCAGGGCAATGTCATCACAACGGGGGAGGGCGCCAACACCCTAAACGGCATCGATGCCGCCCTGGCACTCGCCAAACATTACGGTGCCGTGCTGTTGACCGATGTCTCGGCCGATGTCGCACCGGTTTCGGGGCAAGCCGTAAATTCCAAGGCCGTCAAGGCCGGCCTGGATTACGTCCGCGGTTTCTCGAGCGAGTTCCTGGGCCAGGTCAAGGATATTTCCACGCCCTCGGTCGAGGCCATCTCGGCGAATCTCGATAACGGTATCGAGGTGTCGCTCGGAGATTCGGACGACATTGCCAAAAAGGAGCGTATCGTTACCAAGCTGCTTTCGCAGGTGGAGGGCGTGACGTATATCAACGTTCGATCTCCTGGCAACTATACGTTTAGGAACGCGCCGACCTCGTAGCGTCTTCTGGCCTTTGTTGACGGGGCATACCGCGCCGTTTATCTGGTTTGTTTGGTTTTCACCGCCAATTATTTGACTGATACGTTCATAATGTGCAAACATAATACGGTTTACCTTTGCATTTACTTTCAACCTGAAGGTTAATGTGCGCAGGGGTCGACCCATGCTATGGCTATAACCTTTGTTCGGAGGACCGACATGCACGAGACAGAGATCAACAACTACCTTGCCGTCATTAAGGTGGTCGGCGTCGGCGGCGGCGGTACCAACGCGGTCAATCGAATGATCGAAGAGGGTATCCGCGGCGTCGAGTTTGTTGCCATCAACACCGATGCTCAGGCACTCGCGATCTCTGATGCCGATATCAAGGTGCACATCGGCACCGACCTGACCCGCGGCCTGGGCGCTGGCGCCAACCCTGAGGTCGGCCGTAAGGCTGCCGATGAATCCCGTGACGACATCGCCGAGGCGCTCGCTGGCGCCGACATGGTGTTCATCACCTGCGGCGAGGGCGGCGGCACCGGTACCGGCGCTGCTCCCATCGTTGCCGATATTGCGATGAACGAGGTCGGCGCGCTGACCGTCGCCGTCGTGACCAAGCCCTTTACGTTTGAGGGCCGCAAGCGCAAGAAGAGCGCCGAAGAAGGCATTAAGACGCTTTCCGACTGCGTCGACACCATGATCGTTATCCCTAACGACAAGCTGCTCGACATCGCCGAGAAGAAGACCACCATGCTTGAGGCCTTCGCAATCGCCGATGGCGTCCTTTCCCAGGGCACCCAGGGCATCACCGACCTCATCACCGTCCCCGGTATCATCAACCTGGACTTCGCCGATGTTAAGACCATCATGAAGCAGGCCGGTACCGCCATGATGGGTATCGGTACCGCTTCTGGGGACACCCGTGCCGTCGACGCTGCCCAGCAGGCTATTTCCAGCCCGCTGCTCGAGAGCTCCATCTATGGCGCTACGCGCGTCCTGCTTTCCATTGCCGGTTCCAAGGACCTGGGCATTCAGGAGATCAGCGACGCCGCCGACGTTGTCGCCAACGCCGTCGACCCCGAGGCCAACATCATCTTCGGTACCGTTGTCGACGAGTCCCTGGGCGATCAGGTGCGTATTACCGTCATCGCTACGGGCTTCTCCGACTCCAACGTCAACCGTCAGGACGAGCTCTTCGCTGCACAGCAGTCCCAGAGCAAGGCCGCTGCTTCTACCGAGCCGCAGCGCACCGCTCCTGCCACGAGCCCGGCTCAGGCTGCCCCGACTCGCAACGTCGGTGGTACCGAGCTCCCCAACTTTGGCAACGACCAGTTTGAGCTTCCTGACTTCCTCAAGCGCGGCAGCTTCTAGTTCGTTTTTCTCAGCGACCTGTATGGGGTGCGTCCGATT
>CABSBK010000128.1 GCA_902475865.1 uncultured Collinsella sp. | reverse complement strand
CCAAGCTGTACAGTAAAGTTCTCCGGACGTGTATTGGTTGAGCGTGGATTTTCGGACGCTTGTTGAATGAGCGTGGATAATCTCCCGTTTTTGACTCGTAAGGGGGCTCAAAGCGGGAGATTTTCCACGCTCATCTTGCGGGTGCGATACAGCGGCGATCAGGCGCTGATGATGTGGGGCAGCGGCAGGTCGTGGGCGTCGGTGGGAACGTGGTCGACACGCTGCTCGTCAAAGGCGATGCCGATGATTTGACATGCGGGCGAGAGCGTGGGCAGGTAGCGATCATAGCAGCCGCCGCCGTAGCCCAGGCGCGCGCCGGCGCGGTCGAAGGCTACGAGTGGCACGACGACCATGTCGAGAGCTTCGGCAGGCACGATAGGGAAGCGGTCGCTGTCGATGTCCACGGCCGCGAAGGTCCGCGTGGGGTGGGCGATAAACGGAGCCGAGGACGCATCGCCGGCGGCAACTGCCCGCATGCACATGCGCTGGCCACAAGCTGCGGCGTCTGTTGCCGAGAACATGCACGGATAGGCCGCGCGCCAGCCGCGTTTGGCGGCCGCTGCGGCAAACGCGGCAGGATCGACTTCGGAACCCATCGCGGCATAGACGGCAACGATGTGCGGCGCCGCGGCATCCGAGCGATCCAACAGCTCAACAAGCCGCGCGCAGGTAGCGGCGGACTTTGCCGCCCGCACATCCAAATCAAGAGCATCGCGCCGAGCAATCACCGCCCGCCGCAACTCAGCCTTGTCCATCCCAGCCTCCTCTAGCAAACCTACCAAAAAGGGACAGGTTTATTTTGGCAGGTTTTATCTGGGCAAGTGCGATATGGGCAGTAAAGCCACCGCAAATATGCCTGTGAACTGCGCCCCTTGTGGTTGTTTGGGCCTATGCGTTAATGCTATAACGCCGCAGCGATTGCTTCAGTCACAAACTTATTGAGTGACTCACCCTTCTTTGCCGCTGCCAGCGCCGCTTGCTTGTGGAGCTCAGAGCCCGTTCTTACGTTGAACGAGCCCTTAAAAGCCCGCTCGGGTTCCTTGCCTTTCTCGGCGCAAAACTCAAGGTAATCGTCGACGGCGTCGTGGAAGCATTGCTCCACTTCTTCAGCTGTGGAGCCTTCAAATACGATTGCGTCCCTAATGCCGGTGACCATACCTGTTAGCACATGCTGTTCGGCATCGAACTCGACTGGGGCGAAATAACCCTTGTATGCCAAAACGTTACTCATGACTACCTCCGACATCTTGCAGAAATCGAACGATGTTTCGAATGGTCCCCGCCGTCAATTCGTCAGATGGATGTGGCGCGTGCATTACGAACATCCTGCCATCTGATGGCCTGTAGAAGCGAATGCGCGATCCGGATGTCTTGCCTTTGTTGTCCATTTCAAAGCCATATGAAGCCATGACTTTTAAAAAATCGGTATACCGATACGTCGAAGGGCAGCTAAGCAGTTGGGCGATGAGTTTATCGGTCCGAGTCATCCCGCCTCACATTCTGCAACTATATCTTAGTTGCAATTTAAATCCGATGCAAGCACCCCTACTATAGAACATGTGTACGTATAGAACAAGTGTTCGAATCAACGCAAAGGTGCCATCTCCTCCGTGGTGGTTTTGCTTGCTGTGCGTTAGCCCAGCAGGTCGACTGCGTTAAAGCCGGCGTTGCTCTTGGCGATGACGTCGCGGCCGCCAAAGACGCAGGTGGGCGACTCGGCCGCAATGCGCGTCACGTCGGCGCCGAGCGAGCGAAGCTCACCGGGCGTGGCGGCGAGCATCTGGGCGCGGCGCTCCTCGCGTGCGTGCGGATCGAGCCCGGCCAGGTAGGTCGTGTTGCGGCGCTTGGTGAGCGCGTACGGCTTCACTGGCGCGTCCATGCCGCTCACGCAGCTCACGATAAAGCCCTCAAAGGCGGCCTCGTCGGGCTCAAAGCTGCCGAGCCATTCACCCGCGCGCGCCACGCGCTCAATCGAGGGGTCGATTGCCGGGTCGCGGTAGGTGTAGAACGCCGCCTGACGCTCGCCGGCCGCGCGGAATCCGCAACCGTACGCACCGCCCTTCACGCGGATCTCGTTCCACAGGTAGTCGTAGGAGAGCGCGTTGGCAGCAACCGCCCAGGCGCCCGTCACGTCGATGCCCAGACGACGAGGGTCGCACGCGCTTGCCGCAAAGCAGATATCGCTGGGGATGACAAAGGCCTCGTGGCGGTCGCACGGCGCCGGCACCACGAGCGTGTCGCGGCCGGCATCGGCACCGTCGCCCGCGCCCAAACCCAGGTCGCCCGCGGCGGCCCAGTACGCGTCAAAGTCCTCGTCACTGCCGGTAAAGCTCGCCAGGCAGCCATCGGCCACAAAGATGCGCTCCGCCAGCTCGGCAAGCTTGGTACGCAGCCCGTCCACGCGCTCGTCAAAGTGGTCGAGCAGATCGCGCAGGAACAGATAGAAGTCCACGCCCGAAAGCTGCTCGCGCACCACGGCCGAAGGCGAGCTGTAGCTCATCGCGCGACCGAGCGCCGCCGAGTGGCCGTTGTTGATAAAGCCCTGCTCAAGCCCAATGCGAATCTGCGTGAGCACGTCGCGCACGCGGTCGGCGTCGGCATCGAGCAATAGCGTGCTCGACCACACCTCGCGCGGCAGGCTTGCCAGCGCATCGATCTTCTCGGACAAGGCGCCGGCGCTCACCAGCAGGTAGGGGCGCACGCCGTCCACGTCAGGCTGGGTCATGACCTCGGTCGTAAAGCTCAAAAAGCCCAGCTTGCCGGCGAGCAAGTTGTCGAGCTCCTCGGCCGAGTGCTCGCTCGTGGGCAGCTGTTTGAGCAGACGGCAGAGCAGTGTCACATAGGGCAGGTCCTCAAACGCGATGCAGCTCAGGTCGAAATACTGCATGGCGTAGGCCAGGCGGTTGGTGGGGATGCCGTGGCGCAGGCAGGGGATGGGAGCAGTGGTGTCCACGACCAGCGGCGGCTCGGGGCGCGCCTCGCCAATGTCGGATACACGCAGGCGCGGCAGCGTTGCCTTGTCCTCGGGCGTGTCCTCCGCCTCCTGCGCGGCACGCAGCGCGGCCGTGCGCTCGACCACGTCGGCCAGCTCGGCATCGGTCATGGCGTCGCGCTTGGCAGCCAGCTCGGCGGCCTCGGCTCCCTCCGAACCCTCGGCGGCGTCCACCGGCACCAGCTCGACCAGCGCCATGTGGTCGTTCTCCAGCACGAGCTCGCGTAGCAGGTCCTCAAAGTAGCTGCCGTCCAGCTCGCCGCGCAGCTCCTCGTACACCGGGCCGTACTTGAGCGCCAGCGTCGCGGCGTCGTCATCGTAGAGCCAGGTGCTCAGCGCGTCGCACGCAATGGCCACGCCGTCGGCGATGCCATAGTCGCGCTGGCGCAGGTCGTACTCGTTGCTGCTGATGATGGCTTCCAGGCGCTCGCGCGGAACGCCGTGCTCACACAGGTCGCGGCAGGCATCCTGGAACACGCGACGCAGCTCGCGCGCCACGCCGGGCTGCGCGTTTTGCAGCATGATGAGCTCGTAGGGCTGCAGGCTCTCGGCCGCGGTGTAGCTCACCACGTTGCCGCCCAGACCGGCGGCCAGAATGGCCTTCTTAACCGGCGCTTCGTTGGAGCCCAGCAGTGCCTCGAACAGGATGTCCGCGGCGATCGTGCGCTTGCGGTCGAGCGCGCTGCCCAGCACGAGGCCCAGGCCCACCAGGGCGTTTTCGGGCGTGGTGGCCATCTCGATGCGCTTATACTCGCAGGTCACGGGCGCCTGCACGCCCAGCGGATTGGGCGCCAGCGTGGACGGGTCCTCGCCGGCGGCGACGGCTGCGTCCATGCGGCGGCTCGCGGCACTCGGCTGCGACAGATAGCGCTCGTCCAAAAAGGCCAGGGCGCGGTCCACGTCCAGATCGCCATAGAGCGTGATGTAGGAGTTGGAAGGATTGTAGTGGCGCGCGTGCGTGTCCAGGAACTGCTCGTAGGTGAGCGCGGGAATCGCGCGCGGGTCGCCGCCACTCTCGTGCGCATAGGCGGTGTCGGGATAGAGCGCGGCGTTGACGGCGTCGTCCAGCACGCTCATGGGGTCGGACAGCGCACCCTTCATCTCGTTGAACACCACGCCGTTATAGCGCAGCGTGCCCTCGCGCAGGCTGGCGGCACTGCCGTCGCCCTCGACGCCTTCCGGCAGGTCCAGCTCGTAGTGCCAGCCCTCCTGCTCAAAAATGGTGGGCTGGGTATAGATGGCCGGGTTAAACACCGCGTCCAGGTACACGTCCATC
>CABSBK010000127.1 GCA_902475865.1 uncultured Collinsella sp. | reverse complement strand
TATGTGTATGACGAAGACTCAAACGGCGCATACTTCATACGCAATAGTGACAATTCAGCACTGCCCATACAAGCAGGCCGCCCGCCGATTTTAGATGCGAAACGGCGGGTGGCCTATCTCTACGGCGCCAGAACACGGATGAGCGCGTCGATTACGGGCGTTCCATGTTGGGAACGATGCTGCCCTCGGTCACCGCATGCACGGCAAGACGCATGATGTTGTCGTAGCCGGTCTTGCTCAGGATCTCCGAAATGCGGCGCTTGATGGTGCCCTCACTCATAAACAGCTCGGCCGCAATCTCGCGACGGCTTTTGCCCTCGCAGGCAAGGCGCAAAATCGACAGCTCGACATCGTCGAGTGCCGCCGTACCCGAAAAAATGCTCTCAGGCGGCTTGGGAAACGTGCAATAGCCCGCCAGCGTGGAGCGCATCACGGCGAACAGCTCGTCGATACCGACGTTCTTGTACACAAAGCTATCGACACCCGCCTCGCGGGCCTGATCGACAAAGGTGATCTCGGGCATGCCGGTCATGATAATGATGCGACACTCGGGCAGCTGCTCCTTGATGCGCGCCGCCGCCACGATGCCGTTGGAATCATGCTCGGTGCACACGTCCATCAGTATCATGTCCGGGCGCTCCTTGAGCGCGACACCCAAGGCCTCGGAGGCATCGGCGATCGCGGAAACAACGGTCATATCGGGCTGGTCGCCAACGGAGCGCGCCAGGCTTTCGCGCAGGATGGCCTGGTCTTCGACTATAAGGACGCGGATCATGAACTTCTCCTTTGGACCGTGGCGTTGGAGCTCAACGGGATGGACACCGCAAGCGTAAAGGGCTGGGCAGCATGGATCTCTAGTCTGCCACCCAGATCTTGCGCGACATGCCTCATACCTGGGATACCCGTTCCCTCGCGATACGATACGGGGGCCGGGGACCCGTCGTTAGAAATCGTCATGTGCGCGATGCCGTCAGCATCCGTCCCCTCCTGCCACAGGCGCACATGGACCCGATGCGCCTGCGCATGCTTGGTGGCATTGGTCGAGGCCTCGCGGATAATCTGCAAAAATGCGGCGGCGACACGCGCGTCCTCAGGCAGCACACCCTCAACATCGATCTGCACACTCACCAGGCCAAAAGCGTGGGCGATATCACCCAGCTGCTCTGCAGGCTCACTGGCACCACCACTGCGCAGGTCGGCGGCGATCGAGCGCAGCAATGGGTCGATCTGCCCGAGTGACTCGTCGTCCAGGCGCCCCTCCTCCAAATAGCGATGGAGGATGGACAGGCGCTGCCCGATCACGTCGTGCACGCGGGCACGCATGCGCAGGTAGGCAGCATTGTCGGCAACTTTTTTGACTTCTTCGATCTGGGCCTGGAGTTCTTTGCCCGCAAGCTCAAGCAGGTGATTGGCTTGCGCCAGGCGGTCGTGGGCATGCGCATACTCCGTCACATCCAGCCCGATAATGCGCTCAAAGAGGCGGCCCGAAACCATAACCTCGTCGCGCACAAATAGGCGAATCTCGGCGGGAGAAATCTCAATCACCGCGCGAGCCTCACCAAAACGGTCCAAGTTAATCCGCACACGGTTCCTGCTGCTTTCGGGCATTTGCATGCTAAGCTTGCGCAGGTCGTTCCATGTGCTGCTCATGTCGCGTAGATCGGTTGGCATATGAAGTTCCACCAGGTTTTTGCGCATGCAGCGGTTCATGAGCAGCGGACGGCCCCTCGGGTCCAGATACAGGATGCCCACGGGAATCACGTTGATGGTCTCGATCGTCGAGAACATGGTGATATCCTCCTGGCGGTTACGGACGTCCATCAAGAGCGCCGCGATGGAGCGGAACAGGAAGAACGCTCCCTCTGCGATAAGGACAACGGTCCACGCCGAGCCCATGGCAAAAACCACCGGCGGTGTAACGGCGACAACAAGCAGCAGCTCGACCAGCATGACGAGGCGACGATAGTGCACCATAAGTACCACGCCATAGGCAAAGATCGCGGCATTGAGCCACAACGCTCCGCCCATTGCCCTGGCGCAAACGTCAAGCGGCGCCACCAGATACGAGCCAGACGACGCGAATAAGATGAGCGCCGAAATCACCAGGTGAAGCACAAGACTCGCCTCGTAGGCGCAAATCACCTTACGGTTATAGGCCGAGCGGCGCGATGCGATGAGCGGGACGTGGATCGTCTGCAGGCACGCAGCCAGGGCAAAGACAACATCGAGCGCAACGATTTGGGGAAGGATGAGCGAAATCTGCATCGTCACTCACCCGCCCTCGGCATCAAGACGATCATGCGCAGCTGGCCGGGCTCGCCCTCAAGGCGGTATGCCACGTTGCGCCCCTGCAGAGCGCTTTCGAGCTCTTGCGCAGCGGGCGTCTGCGAAAGATCTTCGTCATCGTTGGAAAAAAGCGTGGCGCGCAGCTCGACACTGCATCGGTCATGGTCGCCCAAGTGATACATAAGCGCCGGATGGTCGGTGGTGTAGGCAAAAAACGCAAAGTCATACACGCAATCGTACAGGGCGCTTACCGTACTGGCGTGCAACGGGCGCCGTATGGCGATAATCGAGGCGCAATCGATATCGATGGTGCGCAGGTCACTTGCGAGCTCGTTGGCAATGAGCTGAATGCGGTCGCGATCAAAACCGCTCTCCCCGTGCTGTGCCAACGTGAGCGACCCCTTGCGCTTGCAATAGGCGACGAGCATCTTGGCGCGCTGCAGCATGCGGTAACGCTCGTGCGAAGATGCCTCATCGGTCAACGGCGGCAGCGAGCTCAGCAGGTCGTACATCCCTTCGAGCGCGCGGGCAAGCGCCTGGTCTACGTCTTGGACCAGCAAGGTCTCGGCCTCTTGATCTGCCAAATGCGTCTTAAGGTCGTAGTCGGCGGCGAGTAGCTCGTTTTGACGCTGCAGCTCCATGCGACGATGTGCCAGTTCACGGTTAAGCTCGTTGAGCTCCGACACGTCTTGGGCAAGCAGGGCCGATCCGCCCAGCAGTGGAAAGGCACGGCACATCACATCGGGATCGGACGCCACGGCAAAGGCATGGGCGCGCCCGTGCTCCTGGGTCCGCAACTCCTCGCGCACGCCTACCGGCATTGGCTTTGACACCGGCGTGGCATAGGCCTCCTGCAGGTCGCGCGTTAGAACTTTGAGGTCGAGCGGCAAGGTGTCGAAGATGCCGGCGATGTCGTGATACGACGGAATGACACCGCAATCGAGACAGATTTCCATCGCCACCACGCACAGGACGCAATAGACGAGCGAGAAGTTGAGCCTCCATGCCCAGGGCACGCGCAACGCATACGAGATGGCAAAGAATGCGCCACCCAGCAGCACGAGCGCCGCCGTGCCCGAGAAACGCTGGATGCGAAAGGACGAGGACCGGCCAACCAGGATAAAAAAGGCTACGAAGTTAAAGGCCGTCCACGCGAGGACGGCAAAATAACCCCAGCCGTACGTGTAATCGTTGCTCCAGGTGTCGCTTGTACGGTCAAAGCGGAAGACCTGCTGGTGAAAATCGTTGGTGAGCACAAATCCGATAAGCAGGATGGCCACAATCCACAGCGCAGCGCAGTAGCGGCGACCCAGGCGGTGTTGCTCCAGGCCCGCAAGGCGCAGACCACACAACTGGTAGAGCAGCGGAATGAGCGTCATGGGCACATAGTACAGGTACCACAGCACGGTGGCATAGAACGGCGTGAACGACTTGTACTTGAGAATGACTTCGATCATCCACAGGGCGCAGATGGTGGCGATGGCAACAAGACGGCGGCGCAACACATAGTCCAAACAGCGCAGATAGACCGATACGCCCCAGATCGAAAATACAATTGCGGCGACAAGCAACGGGAGAGAGCTCGAGTGGACGAGCGCATCCACGACCTCTTCGGACACCTTGCTATAGGCGGGCACGGCATTGGAAAGCTTGGAATCGGAGGCGAACAACGCCGGCAAGACTGCCAAAAGTATAAGGAACAGCGCGGTGGTGACACCGGCGATAGCAAAGACGCGATGGCGATATGCACGATGCGTTATACCAACTAGGAATCGCGGCATGGCGAACAACCTGCCGCCCCTGGGATCCGCAACCGGCGCGGTCCGGGCGGCCGCGTGGCCGATATGTCGCTCGCGGGTACCCATAGTGCCTTTAGTGTACCGACAGATGGGTCGAAAAAGCGGGC
Organism: uncultured Collinsella sp.; assembly: GCA_902475865.1. Taxonomy (GTDB): domain Bacteria; phylum Actinomycetota; class Coriobacteriia; order Coriobacteriales; family Coriobacteriaceae; genus Collinsella. The sequence goes on along the minus strand of CABSBK010000127.1, from coordinate 93 downwards.
CGCATGTCCCAAAATCCGCAGACGGCAAGGCGCCCGGTGAGCACATACTCGCCGGGCGCCGTGGTTAGGAGGCTATGAGGATGAGCACGCGAA